>JBNKYQ010000093.1:0-10619 GCA_050300975.1 Kordiimonas sp. | reverse complement strand
TGACCTTAACACCATCCCATCCACGCTGATCGAGCGTGTGGAAGTTGTGACCGGTGGTGCTTCCGCTGTTTACGGTTCCGACGCTATGTCCGGTGTTGTTAACTTCGTAATGAAAGACGACTACGAAGGTCTGGAAGTTTCCGGTCAATACGACACCACAGTTCACGGCGACGCTGAGAAGTACAACATCGACGCTACAATGGGTGGTAACTTCGCTGACGGTCGCGGTAACGCCACTCTGTATGTGAACTACGCTAAGCGTAAGGCTCTCATGCAAGGTGACCGTAAGTTCTCCACTTACGCACTGGGCGAAGGTGGTGATCCAAACCGTCTGCCAAGCGCAGCATACGGTGCAGGCACTGGCCTGGGTGGCTTCGGCTCCTCCGGTATCCCTGGCACGCGTATCTTCGGTGGCCCAACTGTGAACCCAGGTGCTGCTGGCGAATACGCTCTCGGCCGCTTCAACAGCGACGGTTCCGGTGCGCCATATTCCGCAGCGTCTGATTCGTTCAACTACGCTCCTGACAACTTCCTGCAGCTCCCACAAGAGCGCTGGATGGCGTCTGCAATGGCACACTATCAGATCAACGACAGCGTTCGTATGTACACGGAAGCTACGTTCGTATCGAACAAAGTGCCACAAGAGCTGGCTCCAACGCCTGCATTCACTACCATCGAAATCAACCCAGACAGCCCATTCTTCACGGCTGACGTACAGGCTGCTCTTGCTAGCTCCCGTACTGACACCAACGGTGATGGCGTTGTAGACGGCGACGACAACATGCTCGCATTTGTTGGCCGTCGTATGGTTGAAAACGGCCCACGTCAGGCTCTCGACACCCGTGATGCATTCCGCATCCTCGTTGGTTTCGACGGCGAAATCGGTGACGGCTGGACCTACGATGTGTCCTACTCCTACGCTCGCGTAGACAACTTCCAGTTCCTGAAGAACGACGTTTCTGCTTCCCGCTTCATCCAAGCGATTGCAGTAACTGACGATGGTACTGCTTGTCAGGACCCATCCGGTGGCTGTGTGCCTCTGAACATCTTCGGTGCTGGTAACATCAGCCAAGAAGCTATCGACTTCGTAAACATCTCCGCTACCAACGTAACTCAGATCGAAACCCAGAACATTCAGGGTATCGTTTCCGGTACGCTCGGTGACTGGACTGGTGCTGGTGAAGTTGGCCTGGCAATCGGTGTTGAATACCGTAAAGACGAATCCGCGTTCACGCCTGATACCTTCCTGGCATCCGGTGACGTTCTCGGCTTCAACGCTGGTGAGCCAACTGTAGGTGGCTTTGACACTTACGAAGTGTTCGCTGAGATGGCTCTGCCACTCATCACCGGCGCTCCAATGGCTGAAAACCTCGAAGCTAGCCTGGCTGCTCGTTACGCAGACTACTCCACGGCAGGTTCCGTATGGTCCTACGCTGGCGGCATCACCTGGGCACCTGTAGCTGACATCAGCCTGCGTGCACAGTATCAGCGCGCGGTACGTGCTCCTAACGTACTCGAGCTGTTCCAAGGTAACGCAAACGGCTTCCCAGGCGCATCTGACCCATGTTCCGATGCAACTGCTAGCCCATCCGCTACCCTGATCTCGCTCTGTGAAGCTCAAGGCGTTCCAGCTGGTCTGACCGGTAACTTCACGCAAGCAAACGGCCAGATCGAAGGTATCTTCGGTGGTAACCCTGACCTGTTCGAGGAAACTGCTGACACGTACACCTTCGGTGCTGTGATCACGCCAGAAGCAATCCCTGGCTTCACCATGACCGTTGACTACTATGACATCACGATCGATGACGCTATCTCCACCCTGGGTGGCGGCGTTAACAACATCCTGGACATCTGTTACAACACTGTTCAGGACCTGAACTCGATCTACTGTCAGGCAATTACTCGTCGCGTAGACGGTAACGTTGACACTGTGTTTGCTGGTAACGCAAACATCGGTCAGATCAAGACCTCCGGTATTGACCTGCAAATGTCTTACGGCATGGATGTTGACTTCGGCTTCTTCGAAGGTGGGTCGTCTATCGACTTCAACTTCGTTGGTACGCACGTAATCAACAACGAAACCACGCCTGACCTGTTCGTAGGTACGGTAAACGATTGTGAAGGCACCTATGGTAACACCTGTGGTGAGCCTGATCCTCAGTACCGCTTCAACCTGCGTACGACGATGACGAACGGCCCACTTCAGCTCTCGCTGAACTGGCGTTGGCTCGACAGCGTTGAAGACGACCAGATCAAAAATGCGGGCCTGACTCGCGCTGATCTGCCAGTTCCAACGCTGAAGGCTGAGAACTACTTCGATCTGTCCTTCACGTACGACGTGAACGAGAACCTGCAGATGTACGGTGGTGCTCGCAACATCTTCAACAACAAGCCTACGTTTGTTGGTGATAGCCAAGAGCAAGCAAACACCTTCCCAGAAACTTACGACGCAATCGGTACGCGCGTATTCCTGGGTGCACGTGTGCGCTTCTAAGCCATCGGCTTAAACAGAACACGGGAGCGGCGGGCATTGCCCGCCGCTTTCTTTTTGGCCAAACCAACCTCAGCTGGACAGCGAACGTCAAACTGCACGACCCGCCGCCCGATTAGAGACGCTACATCCGGAAGTCACTGAATGTTTTGGATTAGCGCTGGCCCGCGAACTGCCAGCCAAGAAGCGCCTGGTCAGTGCCTACATGAAATGGCTCATAAGTAACATCCTGCAGACCAGCATCTGTCATGATCTGCCGCAGGTCTGCCGCATCATTTTTGGCCAACGCCGCATCGCCCAGCTGGCGCATGCGTTCCTTTTCTGCCTCAAGCCGGCGGCGCATATCTGAAGCAGCTGTGGCACGAACCGAAAGATCAAGGTCCTGCCGCGTCAGAAGTTGCCTGACAGCCGCAAATATCTCTGCCGTGATCCGCGGCAGCTGGTTGCCATAACCTTCAAGCAACCGTCTGCCCTCGTCTTCCAGGGTGTCCAACTGGACAGTCCCTGCCAGCAGCCCCTGGATACAATCCACCAGCCCACCCGTCCGTGTAAGGGTTTCAACCTCAGCAACCTGTGCCACATTCGGAGCCACCAGGGCACCGGACTTGTGATGGACAAGCAGCTGGAATGCGCCGCCCTGCTTCAACACCCGAACGAGTTCATCTACAGCAGACAAAGCTGGCGCATATTCAAAACCAAACTGGGATACAATGCCATCAAAAGACTGGTCAGCAAATGGAAGGGCGCAGATATCCACCTGGCCCCTGAAATCAATCAACCGGGTCAAATCCCCGTATTCCTCCAGGAAGGCTTCAGGCTTGATATCTGCTAAATCGACCGCATCCAACGAAATGGTCTTCCCAAGCTCGCTAGCCGCCTCAACAAGGCGCAGCGCAACAGCGCCGTTCCCGGTAGCCAGATCGAGGACCTTCGCCCCTTCTGGCATGCGAGAGACAAACGTCCGCCAAAAGTCAAAGATGGCTTTTTGGTCTTCATCCTGGTGGCCGGAGCGGACAATGCAGCTATCCAGTCGGTTTGCATGCCAATAGGTGGTCCAGGCTGTTTCCTTGGCATCCATCAGGAAAGAACCCCATAGCGCTTGAGCGCAGCCTCAAGCGGCGCGAGCTGATCGGCGTAGGACCGCCAGCGCCCGATACCTTCCTTGTTCAAAGGCTTCCTGACCTGCAATTCGCTGAAAGTAAAGCTGGTGCCCTTGTTCCTGTGGAATTCCAGACAGCCCGGGTGCCACTCCAGGCCACAGAAATCGGCAATTGCTTTCGTGTGGCTTGCCGGATCATCCACCAGATCTTCATAGACCACTTCCATAACTCGGTCCGGGAATACAGATATCCAGTGATCCTTCAGCCGCATATTTTCAGCATAGAAGTGTGCCAGCCAATCCAGGTCAACGGCATAGCGATGCGCTTCCGGGAACAGGCGACTGTATATGGAAAGGCACACATCCCGTGGGTCACGCCGCATGTAGATGACGCGCGCGTCCGGGAACATCTGGCACGCCAGGCCCACATGGCGGAAGTTGTGGGGCATCTTGTCCGTCACCACCGGCAGGGCATGTGGCGTTTTCTGCCAATAGGAATCGGCCATGGCCGTCAAGCTGTCCGGGCTGATCTCGGTTGGGCACGAAACACGGCCCTGTGCCAGATCCCAATAATATTGGGCGGCTACAAATTCGAGCGCTTCATTCTCGCCCCCGGCCTCCACGCCATCGAGGCAGGCCAGAATCTTTTCAACCAACGTTGTGCCGGACCGCGGCATGCCCAGAATGAAAATTGGCTTTTGTCCGTCTTTAGCAGACGCTAAGGCATAGTCGCCCCCAGTTGGGAAATGACCGATAATCTTGTCATGCTCTGCGGCGGTCGCCGCCTTGTCGTAGGCAAAATCGCGTTTCGCCAGCAAGACCTTGTGTTTGACATTGCCGCGCTCGAAAGCGCTGAAAGCATCTGCAAAACGATCAAGCTTCTCGTAGGCACGCCCGGCTGTCAGGTCGAGCATGATACGGTCCCATTCGGTGGCACTGGCATCCGCCACCAGACCTGCGCATGTGTCTGCAAGGCCAGCCAGCTCCTCCTCAGGAGAAACTTCAAATTTCAGCTGCCAGGCGTGGCCAAAAGCCGGACGGCGCTCAATCGCCATATCGGAGAATTTCCGAACACCCGCCTTGTCACCTTCAAGGCGGGCACATTTCGCAGCCAGGTGATGGGCTTCGGCCCGGTCGACCCCGCCGCCGACTGCCTTCTCAAGCTCCGCGCGCGCTTCCTCAGGCTTTCGCGCGGTCAGCAAAAGGTCCGCGAGGCTCAGATAGTCCTCCGCCGACGGCTTTTTCTTCGTCATATATGTCTTGAAAGACGCTATCGCAGCATCATAGTCGCGCAGGAAGCCAGCTGCTTTCGCGTGTTCGAACCACACGACCGGATCATCCGGGCTCTCATGCGCAAGCTCTGCAAGCGCCCGCGTGGCGCCGCGCCAGTTGCCCGCCGCACCCAGCGCCTTGGCTTTCAGAATACGCACTTTGGGGCTCTGGTCGCCACTCCGGTCCAGGCACGCATAGGCCTGACCCGCAAGGCCCAATTCCACCATCTTGGTACAGATGGGAATAAGGAAATAGATATTGTTTCCCGCCAGGGCGGCAGCCCGCAACAGCGTACCCTTGGCCTCCTCCGTTTGGCCAACCTTGGCCAGGCAAAGAGCCAGATTGAACTGGAATTCGGGTACATTGGGCAGTTGCCGGGCAGCGCTCGCCAGATGGTGCAGCGCTTCAGCATCCCTGTTCATCTGCATCAAGACTGTGCCAAGGCCATAGTCGGCGTCAGCATGGCCGGGAGACAGCGACAGGGCCCTCTGGTAGAAAGAGACCGCATCATCAAGCCGACCGGCGCGGTGGTACCCTTCCGCCTGGTCAAGTAGCTGATCGATAGTCAATAGAATCTCCCGTACCCAAGTCACCCATTCACCGCCTGCTTCCTTTTGTCGCCAGGAAAGTCGTCGGCAAGTCCGCCTTCGCCTTTTACAATGGGCAGCCATAAGTTAAAAGACCTGTAGTCACCACAGAGGGAAAAGAGTGGATATGTCGGACTTTTCGCTGAACAGCAAACTGAATGCCCATGAGCTTGCGGCGGATTACGCCCGAAAAAGGCGCCTGCATATCCCCAACATCCTGTCCGATGACAGTGCAGCCAAGATTGCATCCTGCCTGGAAACCCAGGTACCTTGGGGCTTTGCCTACAACAATGGGGAAAGCCAGTTCCTGCGCGCCGAAGAGATGCAGCGCATGTCACCGCAGGATCAACAGCAACTGTTGAAGGAACTTTATGACCGTGCGCGGACCGGGTTCCAGTATGCCTACAACTGTTACCCTATTCTGGATGCCTATATGAACGGCTGGGGCCAGGTGCCGCTTCTGGACCGCCTTCTCGAATTCATCAATTCAGAAGACGTGCTGAACTTCATGCGCACGCTCACAGGCAGGCCCGAGATCATCAAGGGGGATGCGCAGGCGACACGCTATGGCCCCGGCCAGTTCCTGAAGTTCCATACCGACAATGTGACGGAAGAATACCGGGTGGCAGCTTTCGTGCTGAATTTCACCCGCGACTGGGACCCGGATTTCGGCGGATACCTACAGTTCTATGACAAAGACTGGGACATTGAAGAAGCCTTCCTGCCGCGCTTCAATGCGCTCAATATCTTCACAGTGCCGCAAAACCACGCCGTCAGCTATGTGGCCAATTATGCCACCAAACAGCGCTACGCCATCACCGGCTGGTTCAGGTACAAATAGATCCTCATGTGGGTACCACGTCGAATGGCGTGGTCATACGTACGCCGTCATCGGTGAAGGGCACCGTACCGTGCCAGACATAGGATGGGAACAGCGCCAGAAGGCCAGGCTCCGGCTTGATGATCTTCCTGATCTCTTCCCGGTCAGATCCAAGCCCAAGACCGCTTTCCCCGAACTTGATCCATCCCTCATGGCCCTCGTCCGTATCGCGGACGCTGTCGGGCACCTGGACATAGAAAGCCGAACTGATCCAGCCGGCGGGGTGCACGTGGTTGACATGGAAGCCGTCTTTCGTGAGCCGCACAGACCAGGAACCCGCGAACCGAAACGTCTGGCTTTTGCGCCCTAGAAGCGGATGGTCTGCATCATCTGGCAAGGAAGAAATATAGCGTGACACGCATTTCTCCAGCTGCTGCCTGAGGGTCTGCACAATGGGGACCGGGCGGAAAAATAGACGCCCATGAGTTTGCGTGCCGCCCCGCAGCGTCTGCTCAAGCGGCCGAACCTGGGTGACGTGCATGTCGGTCACTGTTTTCTCAAGCTCGGCAAGGAACTCCTCAAGCGACCCATAGCCTTCTGGCGTCTCGATCCTTTGCGGCTGGACAAAGCGGTCATAGTCATTGAGCCATGCTTCACGCTTGTCGCCCAGGAACCGCCAGCAAAGGCCACGATAACACCACATCTCCTGGTCAAACGGGTTCAGTTTCTCCGCCGCGTCGAGGTGACCGAGCGCACGCTCATATGCACCCTTTTGGATAAGGAGGCGGGAGAAATCCATGCGGATCGGCTGAAGTTCAGGATTGGCATTCACTGCCTTGTCAAAATAATCGACGCTTGCATCAACATCGCCTCTTGCTGCCAGGATGCGGGCCTTCCTGCGGAACAGCCCTGCATCGCCGCCAAGCTGGGACAAGGCCTCATCCACCACAGCCTCTGCCGCTTCCTGATCGCCCGCCAGCTCCAGCGACTTAACGTAGGCTTCACGAAGGTCAGCCGAGTGGGGGGCGCCTTTGATGCCAATCTGGTAGGACTTGGCAAACAGATCCCGCTTGCCGTGCTCCCAATACATCTGGTTCAAGGTTTCATGGGCATCAAGGAAGTCGGGCTTGAGCGCGATAGCCGTGCGGTATTGTTCATCAGCCTCATCATACCGGCCCAGCTCATAGAGCGCATTCGCCAAATTGTATCTGAGCTCAGCCACCCGAGGCTCGATCGCCATGGCACGCATATAATAGTCGAGTGCCTCAGCCTGCCTGTCCTGCATTCTTAGCGCCACGCCCATATTATGAAGGGCCCGATAATAGTCAGGCTTCACCTTCAGCGCGCGCCCATATGCCTCAACAGCCTTCTCCAGCTGGTCCGTTTCCTTGAAGGAAATGCCAATGGCGTTGGCGAAACGGGGATCGTTCGAGTTGATCGCCTGGGCCTTTCCCAGGGCCTCAATCGCCTCCTGGTGCAGGTCCATATTTTGGTACGCAAGGCCCAGATTGAAGAGCGGCTCGGCGAACCCGGGCTGGGCATTGGCAGCTTTTTCATAAGCGCCAATTGCTTCCTGGGGTCGCTTCATGTCGCGCAGCAGGTTGCCCAAATTATTGAGTATTTGGGCGTTAGCAGGCTGAGTGCCAAGGGCTTGCCGCAACGCCTGTTCGGCTTCCGCGAAGCGGCCCTGACGGCGCCGAATCAAGCCCATCAGGTGCAGCGCGTTTGGCTCGTCCGCAACCTGCGCGAGGATCGCACGGCAACATTGCTCAGCCTGGGCCAAATTACCTTGACCGAAGGCCTGACCGCCTTGCTGTAGCAGCTGTTGCAGTTGCACGTTGCTCAAAAAACGCCCTCCTCTCGCCATTTCTTTAGCCTGCATATACCGGTTTGAGAACGAAAATCTACCGGTCGCGACATAATGTCGTTCAGAAACCAAACCCGCGGACAGCCTTGGTTAGACTGAACGATAGTTACATACGTTACATATTTGTCACAGTCGGATTTCATAATTAATGTTACGTTAATCTTTGGCTTTACTCCCAATGTAGGGGCCGACACTTTAGGGGCCTAAACAAAAGGTCAGGGGCGCCTGTCGGGGCTGGCAGGCGCTACTAATCTCTGGGAGGAGTAACTTATGAATAGCACAGAGCTATTGAAGAACCGGCTGGCATTCAGCACGGCTTCACTGCTTATTGCGACAGCGGGCATGATGGGCACGCCCGGCGCAATGGCACAGGACGCGGCTGGTTCCGGTCCACAATGCGCTGCCGACGAAGTAATCAACGACGCCGGCGAGTGTGTACTTGAGGATGAACTGGTAGAAGTGGTTGTTACGGGCTCCCGTATCCGCCGCAGCGAATTCACCAGCGCTTCCCCAATCCAGATCATCTCGGGCCAGAAATCCCGTGAAATCGGTCTGATCAGTGCTGCAGACGTTCTGCAGTCCACCGTGCAAACCACTGGCCTGCAGATCGACAACACCTTTGGTGGTTTCGTGATCGACAACGGCCCGGGTTCGCAGCAGATTGGCCTGCGTGGTCTTGACCCTGAGCGTACGCTCGTTGTTCTGAACGGCCGTCGCCTGGCACCTGCGGGTATCGGTGGCGCACCAACGTCGCCTGACCTCAACCTGATCCCAAGTATCATGGTTGACCAGTATGACATCCTGCTTGATGGCGCCTCCACCATTTATGGTTCCGACGCTATCGCGGGCGTGGTTAACATCAAGCTGCGTCAGGACGTTGAAGGCTTTGAAGTTGACGCTTCCTACCAGGTACCATTCGCTGGTGGCGGTGAAGAACTGACTGCTTCTGTCCTGTGGGGCACGAAAACTGACCGCGCAAGCTTCATGATTGGCGCTGAATTCTATGACCGTAAAGAGCAGACTGTTGGCGAAAACCCATACATGGGCGATTGTGAAGGCTTCGAGTATGAAGATGCTCAAGGCAACCGTTACCAAGGCGACCGCACATTGGGCCCCGAGTCCCGCGGCATCGTTGACTGTAACATCTTCCCGCTGACCAACCGTATTTCGATTCCGATTTTCTGGGGCAGCGTCTACTACACGCCTGGTTTCTCCAACACGGGTATCCCTGGTGTTTCTGACGGCATTCCGAACTTCTCCGAATCGTCTGTAACTGGCTTTGCTGGCTTCTTCCCACACTGGGTAGCAGCTGACAGCAACGCCAACGGCGACCTCACCGACGACAATGGCTATGCCATCGTTGACTGGGATGGCGATGGTCTCAAGGACTTCGACTTCCAGGACCCGTTCTACGCGTTTGACCGTTCCGATTATGCTCAGCAGTCCCAGTTCATCTCGCCATCGCAGCGTGTGACCATTCTGGGTACTGCAGACTACAACCTGCAGGACGAGAACGACACGACCTTCTATTTCGAAGGCATGTATTCGCAGCGCGATGACAGCAGCTTCGCGGCTGGCTATCAGCTGTTCCCGACTGTTGGTGCAGATAACCCTTACAACCCATGTGGCGTTGACGGCGTTGACTGCCTTGGTGTGATCGGCTTCCCGATCGGCCCAACTTCGGTTACTCCAATCGTTAACATCCGTGGCGACCGTGACACAGCCAACTTCGACCTCTACCAGTACCGTCTGGTTGGTGGTGTGCGTGGTAACATCAGTGCCCTCGACAACTTCGGTCAAGGCAACTGGTCTTATGACATGTACGGTTCCTACAGCTACTCCAAAGGCTCGAACAGCCGCTACGGTATCAGCGCACCTCGCCTGGAGCAGTCGCTAGACGCAACGCGTGACGGAAACGGCAACGTTGTGTGTAACGACACCTCCAACGGCTGTGTGGCTGTAAACCTGTTTGGTGACAACATCTTCCAAGAAGGCGGTGGTACCTTCACTTCCGCAGAAGCAGACTTCCTGTTTGTTGAGCGTTACTCAGAGACCATCGTTAAGCAGACCATGGCCAGCGGCTTCCTGACCGGTGACCTGTTCCGCCTGCCTTGGAACGATACTGTTGTGCCACTGGTGTTCGGTTACGAATTCCGTCGTGACACGATCGCTTCCAACCCGAACGACGTAGCGGCCGACGGCCTGCTCTTTGGTTGGTTCGCTGACCGCGGCGCTGATGGTTCCCGTGACCTGCATGAATTCTATGCAGAAACGCACCTCGACCTGCTGCAGGGCCTGCCTTTCGCAGAAGAACTGTCGATCGATGCATCCGCACGCTGGACCGATGAAAGCTACTATTCCCCGGCCACCACATACGCTGTTAAAGGTGTGTACCGTCCGGTTGAATATCTGACCTTCCGCGGTAGCTACGGCACATCCTACCGGGCACCAAACCTGCGTGAGCACTTCCTGAACGGTACGAC
>JBNKYQ010000092.1:0-10628 GCA_050300975.1 Kordiimonas sp. | reverse complement strand
GGTCATAAATGCACATCGCCGCGATCAGGCCAAAGTGAAGCAGCATGCCGATGGGTGGGAACCCCAGCGTCAAGCCAAACCGCCCCGTTGCCGGGTCCATCATCATGATACCCACCAGAAGCATCAGGCGCTTGTGCGTCTCCGGCACCCTTCGGTGCATTAATGCCAGCGTGTAATAGACCACAAAGATGGAGATATCCATGATGGGCAGCATGATGAACTGCTCAGGCGAAAACGGTGTGGCGCTGGCGTCACCACGCGCGAACACCTCGCCCATCACCGCCACGCCAGATGCCAGCATGATTAGCGCTAGCCCCACGCTGGCTTGCCCAAGCTTCATATGCTTCTTTAGGTTCCTCGCGCGCACCAGCGACGCCTGATAGGTAAACAGCCCAAGCCAGGCGAAGAAGCTGATGCCATGGGCCATAAGCGGCGTACTCATGGTCCCGCCACTTGAGAAGCGCGCATACATGAACGGTGCGAAACCAAGGATGGATAGCAGGATCAGGGCAAGGCCCATTCCCACATAGAAACGGCGGCCAGTTTGCGTGGTCCCCATGATATTTCTCCCCTTTTCCCCATCGGGAAAGCTGCCAGAATTCCGTTCCCTTGCCAATCGGGAACTTTATTGTTCTGTCTTGCTTGCGGCCTCACATTTGGCCCGATCACAAGAATCGTCGGCGAAAATATTTCTATCCAAAGGCCCCCACAAGCACGACTTTAGATTATCTGGCCAAAAAATATGTTCACACAGGTATTTCATTCCAGCGCCATTCTTTCGCCGCCTATTCTAGTGGGCGCATTTTCTCAAATTCACCATTTTCCAAAATGCCATAAATTAGAATACTATTTTTATGAATAGGTAATATCACCATTTATTGAGTATAAATTTTCTACTGATACCCCTAAATTCTTCTCGTTTGTTTCGTTAGGCAGCCAAGCCTATCTATGGAACCACTGAAGAAGCGCCCTCCAGCCCTTGGCAGGAATCGAAGCTGGAGCGTGCAGAATTGACGCGAGGAGTATAGGGCCATGTCGAGCATCCCTGTTTTTTTGACCGCTGAGAAGCATCATATCCTGATCGTTGGCGCCACATCGGCGGCGATGGCGAAAGTTGGCCTGTTCACGCCAACAGCCGCCCGCATCAGCGTGATCGCGCCAGGCGCCACAGACGCACTTCGGGAAGCCGGACTGCTGCCTGAAGACACAGGCCGTGACCTTCTGGTCCATGACCGTCCGTTTGCGGAGGATGACCTCAAAGGCAAGACGCTTGTTTATATCGGCGCCGATGACGAGATCACCGAGGAGCGCATCCTGAGGCTTGCGACCACCCGCAACCTGCCGGTCAATGTCATCGACAAGCCAGCCAAATCGAATTTCACCACGCCAGCTCAGTTCGCCCGCGGGCCGCTGCAGGTGGCCTTCTCTTCCGGGGGTGACGCGCCAGTGTTTGTGCGCCGCCTCCGTAGCAGCCTTGAGAAACTCCTGCCCCCTTCTCTTGGTGTGCTTGCTGCTGCGGCGGGCGCTGTCCGGGCTCGCGTCAAAACCATCATCCCTGACGGAACCCGCCGCAGACTATTTTATGACCGCCTTTATGATAATGCCGGCACCTATGCCGACCTCGACCAAGGCGAAGTTGAACGCCTAGTGCTTGAAGCTGCGAAAAACCACCGCGTGGGCGCAACCACCGGCCAGGTACAGCTTGTTGGCGCAGGCCCGGGCGACCCTGACCTGCTGACCATCAAGGCGCACCGGGCGCTGCAGCAGGCCGACGTGATCGTCTATGACCGCCTCGTGAGCCGCGACGTGCTGGCACTGGCGCGCCGCGACGCGGACCTGATTTTCGTCGGCAAGCGCGAGGGCGACCACGGCATCGGCCAGGACGGCATCAACCGCGTGATTGTCGAAGAGGCCCTCAAGGGGCGCCGCGTTGTGCGCCTGAAGGGTGGCGATCCACTTCTGTTCGCCCGCGCTGGCGAGGAACTTGAAGCCCTGCGTGCCCACGACATCCATGTGGAAGTGGTGCCGGGCATCAGCGCCTTCCAGGGCATCGCTGCCACCACGCAAATTCCACTGACAGACCGCGCGCACGCAAGCTCCATCACCCTTGTGACCGGCCACCTGAAGGACGGCGCTTACAAGGATTGGGCACGCCTTGCAGGCGACGGCCAGACGCTGGCGATCTACATGGGCGTCAAGGGTGCACCAAAAATCTCCGCAGGCCTTATTGGTGAAGGCGTCAAGGCATCCACCCCTGTGGCTGTGGTTGAAAACGGCACCCGCGCCAACGAGCGCCGCTTCTACGGCACGCTTGCGACGCTGCCTGAAGTGGTTGCCAAGAACAATGTGAAAAGCCCGGCACTTCTGTTGATCGGCGATGTGGTCTCCACCGCCGCCGATCTGGCGTGGGAACAAAAAGAAACAGCGCGCCTCGCGGCGACTGCTTGACGGTAAGGAGTATTGAGATGGCTAGAAAAATCAAAGGGCCACAAATGATTGTCGCGAACCGCCTGTTGGACGGTCGCGTGGTGTTCCTGAAAGCTGACGGCACATGGTCTGCCATCGCGGGCGAAGCTGCGGTGGCCGCGGATGAAGCAGGCATCGAGGCGCTTGAGCGGCTCGCACAAAAATCAGCGGACGATAATTACGTGCTGTCGGTCGAGGTGATCGACGCCACCGAGCGTGACGGCAAGCCGTATCCCGCACATATGAAATTCGCCATGCAGGCAAAGGGCCCCAGCGTGCGCCCGGATCTGGGCTACCAGGTTTCGCCGGCGTGGGAACAAACAGACCTTTAAGGACGATCAGACATGTATGCTTACGATAAATATGATCATGCCCTTGTGAACGCCCGCGTGGCCGAGTTCCGCGACCAGGTGGACCGCCGCGTGAAAGGCGAACTGACGGAAGAAGAGTTCCGCCCGCTTCGCCTGATGAACGGCCTGTACCTTCAGCTGCACGCCTATATGCTGCGCGTGGCGGTGCCGTATGGCACGCTGTCGGCTGACCAGATGCGGACGCTGGCCCTTATCGCGCGCAAGTATGACAAAGGCTATGGCCATTTCACCACGCGCCAGAACATCCAGTATAACTGGCCGAAGCTCAGTGACACACCAGACATCCTGCAGGAACTGGCAGACGTGGAAATGCACGCCATCCAGACATCGGGCAACTGTATCCGGAACGTGACAACCGACCAGTTCGCTGGCGCAACCGCCGACGAGGTGGCGGACCCACGCCCATACGCGGAACTGATCCGTCAGTGGTCAAGCTTCCACCCGGAATTTTCGTTCCTGCCCAGAAAGTTCAAGATCGCCATCACCGGTGCGGACATCGACCGCGCGGCTGTGAAGTGGCACGACATCGGCCTCGTGGTGAAAAAGAACGACGCAGGCGAGATCGGCTTTGAAGTGCTTGTTGGTGGCGGCATGGGCCGGACGCCAGTGATTGCTAAAACCATCCGCGACTTCCTGCCGGAAGCTGACTTGCTCAGCTACCTTGAGGCCATCCTGCGTGTCTATAACGAACAGGGCCGTCGCGACAATAAATACAAGGCACGGATCAAGATCCTCGTGGATGCTTTGGGCGCGGACGAATACGCCCGCCAGACCGAAGAAGAATGGCAGAAGATCAAGGACCTTCAGGTGGATTTCCCGGCTGAAGAAGCCGCCCGCATCAAGGCCTTCTTCGCTCCACCACCGCTGCAGGTGCTGCCGGATGACGTACCCGCTGTTGACGAGCTGGCGAAAAAGAACTTCCTGTTCGGCGCGTGGGTAAAGAACAACACCAACCAGCACAAGGTGCCTGGGCACGTGAATGTGACCATCAGCGTCAAGCCGCATGGCGGCATCCCAGGTGATGCCACAGCCGAGCAGATGGACCTGGTTGCGGCGCTGGCGGACGAATACAGCCAGGGTGAGCTTCGGATCAGCCACGAGCAGAACCTGATCCTGCCACACGTTGCCAAGAAAGACCTGCCTGCCATTTGGGCGGACCTCGATGAAGCCGGCCTCGGCACCCCCAACGCGGGGCTGCTGACCGACATGATCGCCTGCCCGGGGCTGGATTATTGCGCGCTGGCAAACGCGCGGTCGATCCCGCTGGCGCAGGAGATTGGCAAGCGCTTTGATGACTTCAAACGCCTGCAGGACATCGGCCCGCTGAAGATCAAAATCTCGGGCTGCATCAACTCATGCGGTCACCACCACGCGGGCCATATCGGCATCCTGGGCGTGGACCGGAAAGGTGAAGAAAACTACCAGCTGCTCTTGGGCGGCTCAGGCGCAGAAGACGCATCAAAGGCCGCAATCCTCGGTCCGGGCTTTGACGAGCACGGCATCATCGACGCGGTTGAGAAAGTGGTCGCCGTTTACCTTGGCGAACGCACTGAAGGCGAAGAATTCCTGGCGACATATCGCCGGGTGGGCCCAGACGTATTCAAGGAGGCTGTTTATGGCACTCGTTAATCTGACAGGCATCCAAGCGGGCGACTTTACCCTGCTTGAAGACGATCAGGCACCCCTGGAAGGGGCAGCAGTTGCTGTGCCGCTGGCGCGCCTCAGGGAAGAAAGCGACGACTTCTTCAAGGTGGCCGGCAATGTTGGAGCGGTTCTCGCGACCGACACCAACCATGCGGACCTCGCGCCGCTGATGAACAAGCTGGCGTTTGTTGTGGTCGACTTTCCGGCCTTTGGCGATGGTCGTGGCTTCTCACTGGCCGTACGACTCAGGAAAGACCTGGGCTTCAAGGGCGAAATCCGGGCAACCGGCCCGGTGATCCCGGATCAGGCGCTGTTCCTGCTGCGCGCAGGCTTTGACACCGTTGAAGTAACTGACGCGCGCGAAGCTGCCTTCAAGGCAGCGCTCAAGCGCTTCGATGCCTTCTACCAAACCGACTATACCGGCCAGGTATCACTGGCGCATGCGCGCCACGCGAAAAATCAGGAGAGGAAAGCATCGTGACCGCCGCCCCCGCCCTGAAGACTGCCGACTATTTTGATCCGCTCACTGCCGTGGATTACCTTGACGCGCGCTACGCCAACGTGGAGCCGGAAGAGGTGATCGACGGGGCGCTCAAATATTTCGGCCGCCGGTTCGCGCTGGTGTCTTCCTTTGGGGCGGAATCAGCCGTACTGTTGCATATTGCATCCCAGGTATCGAAAGACATCCCGGTCCTGTTTCTGGATACAGGCAAGCTGTTTGGCGAAACCAAGCGCTACCGCGACCAGCTGATCGACATGCTGGGCCTGACAGACGTGCGCTCCATCTCGCCCGACGTCAATGACACCCAGCGGGAAGACCCAAAGGGAGCGCTGTGGAACCAGAATCCGAACAAATGCTGCTACATCCGCAAAGTGGCGCCGATGGCGCGCGTGCTTGAAGGGTTTGAAGCATGGGGTTCCGGGCGCAAGCGCTATCAGGGCGGCGTCCGCAGCCTGCTACCGCATTTCGAGGCATCAGACGGCCGGGTGAAGGTGAACCCGCTGGCCTTCTGGACCAAGGATGATGTGCTTGACTATAAAGAGCGCGTGAGCCTTCCGGACCACCCGCTGGTGGCAGAAGGCTTCGCATCAATCGGCTGTATGCCCTGCACGGACCGGGTATCGGACGGCGAGGACGAACGCGCCGGGCGCTGGCGCGGCCAGGCCAAGACAGAATGCGGCATTCACTTAAGCTTGGCTGAGAATAGTCGTATTTTGTCCAAGGGCTAAGTTGACCAAAAGGTCGACATTTGACGCCAAAAAAATCCCGCATTCACGCAGAAAATCTTTGCGCTTCCGCAACAACTGCCTATGATGCAGTGATTAAGTTTTTCTAACGCAGGTTTGTTTATGAAGCGCTCGCTACTCCCCTTGAATGCCCTTCGTGCTTTCGATGCTGCTGCCCGCCATATGAGCTTCAAGCTCGCTGCGGATGATCTCTCTGTAACACCTGCAGCCATCAGCCAGCAGATCCGCTCGCTGGAGGATTTCCTGGGCGTGGAACTGTTCCGCCGCACCAACCGCTCGCTTGTACTGACGGAAGCGGCCCAACTGTCGCTCGCCCCGCTCAAGGAAGGCTTTGAGCGCATGGAAGAGGCCGTGGACATCCTGACGGAATCCAAGACCTCCAATGTCCTGAAGGTCAGCGTGTCACCGTCCTTTGCCAGCAAGTGGCTGGTGCCCCGGCTGGCGAGCTACTATGAACGCCGCCCTGACGCGATTGTGAAAATCTCTGCCACCATGCAGATCACGGACTTCAAAGCCGAAGATGTCGACATCGCCATCCGCTATGGCCTTGGCAACTATAATGGCCTCTATGAAGAAGAGATTCTCCGTGAAACGGTCTTCCCGGTTTGTTCACCCAGCCTTTTCGATGGCAAGAGCGTGGCCACAACGCCAAGCGACATCCTCAGCCACACGCTGATCCATGATGACAGCACAGCAGAGGACGACAGCGTCCCAACCTGGACCATGTGGATGAAAGCCGCCGGGATCGAGATGCCGGACGGCATGCCTGCCCTCCATTTCAACAACCACGCACTGGCCATTGAAGCTGCTGTTGCCGGGCGCGGTGTTGTGCTGGCGCGCTCCGCCATCGCGGAAGAGGACCTGAAGGCCGGGTGCTTGATCAAGCCGTTTGGCGAAGCTGTTCCGATCAACTTTGCGCACTATATTGTATGTCCAGAGGACAAGCTCAAGAACGAGCGGGTCCAGGATTTCATTGATTGGCTCCGCAGCGAGACCGGCAACAAGGCTCCAGCGGAAGAAGAGTAAGCCCCATGAAACATATGCTGCGCTGCCTGATTGCTTCCTTTGTACTCAGCGGCGCAGCTTTTGGTCAAACGCCCCACCAACCCGCTTCTGCCAGTCAACATGCCTGCCTGAAACTGGGCGCCGACGAGACGCTGGGCTCCCACTATGACGGCTTCAAAAAGCTGATCGAAGATCTCTACAGCCGCGCTGGCCTGTGCGCCACCTCCATCGCCATGTCGCCTAAGCGGATCGAACAACTGATGGCGAACGGCGAGCTGGACGGAGACTGGTTTCGCCCATCGGAATATATCGCCACTCGCGGGCTCGAGCAGCAAATCGTGCCGCAAGCCATCTTTGGCCTCGAGGCCCGGATGATCTGGCTCAAGGAAACCGGTTTTTCCGGCGATCCGGCAGACCTCAATGGCCTGACAGTTGGGTACCGCGCCGGATTCCGTTGGCTAGAGACACACATTCCGCTGATGGGCGGCAAGCCCTTCGCCATAACCAGCGGCAGTCAGGTTAAAGCGCTTCTGGAACATGGCCGCATCCAAGTCTATGCCACCAGCAGCGCCCATGAGCCCAATGTCATTGCCACCTTTGGCGAAGACGCAGACAAGCTAACCAGCAAGCGCTGGGCCACCGAACCCTTCTACCACCTGCTGCAACCACGACACGGGGACAAGATCCCTGCCTTGACCGACGCCCTGCAGGACATGATCAGGGACGGCGACATGCAGAGGCACCTGACCATGCCGGGCGTGATCATGGTACCCCTAAGGCCGAATAACTAAAGGTTGGTATGACAACCCTGCCGCGCTAACATCGTTTCGGGGAATGGGAACGCGAGGGGCTAGATGCATTACCGGCAGGCACTTTCAAGTCGCACCGCGCGACGTGTCATCATCAGGCGCACCTTGCAGGGCGTCATCATGGGGAGCGGCGCGCCCCTTGGCTGGGCCATTATTCAACTGCTTCGCGGCATTGACCCCCAGACAGACATCACCGCCAACCTGCCCCTGTATCTTTACATGCTGTTTGGCACCATGCTGGTGTTTGCCGCTTTCGGCTTTTATGTCGGCAAGCAGGAAGGCCTGATGCAGCAGCGCTCGCTTCGGGATACGCTCACGGGGCTCTATAACCTCAGGCATTTCCGCGACAGACTGGACGCGGAGATGATTGACGCCCGCCGTCACCAGACGACGCTGTCGCTGATCTTTTTCGACCTGGACCATTTCAAGAGTGTCAATGACACCTATGGTCACGCCGCCGGGGACATCGTGCTGGTTTCTGTGGCGGAAGCTGTTGCTGCCGTCCTGCGGAAGAACGAACTCTTCGCCCGCGTTGGCGGCGAAGAGTTTGCGGTTCTTTTGCCCCACACGTCCCTCGACCAGGCGGAACAGCTTGCCGAGCGGCTGCTGGAGGTTATCCATGAGCTGCCGATCACCATTGCGCCCGGGACTGAGATCACCATCACCATGTCGCTTGGAGTTGTTTGCCTGGGGCCCGATGACGATGCCAAATCCTTCACAGAACGCGCTGACGAAGCCATGTATCAAGCCAAACATGCTGGCCGCGACCGGGTGTTCACCGGCTAGAGCCTTCGGTTCGCCAAAGTTGAAAATCAGGGCTGTCATTCAACTTTTATTTACATTTTGACATCACTCTGGGGCTCAACGAACAGGGGGGGGACCGAGCCGTGACCAAAGCCATCGTTCAAGGACTGCTTATTTTGACGCTGGTTATCGGCGTCAGCATTGCCGAGGCGTTGATGCCCTTGGCACTCCCGGAAGCACAAGCCCCAAACCGTTTCTTCAATCCTGACGGCATGGAAGGCACGCTTACCGGATGGCAGGCATGCCGTACGGCAGGGCTGAAACTTGCCGAGGGCCGCAGCGACCGCCAGATCAAGGGCCACTGCACCAACGGCTATGCAGTTTCACAAGCCGCTGCGGTCGAGTTTTCCGATATCCGTGTCCATGACAAATTCAGTGCCTGCGCCTTTGGCTCAGACGAGTACACGCCGTACCGGCGCTTCCTTTCGGCCACCTTCCGGAACAAAGACGCAGGTATCTATGTCGCCCGCGTCCGGCTGACTGCCATCAACCCAACCAACGTGGCGGACAAGGTCACCAATATGGTCGATGTCTGGCTTGATCCCGGCGCCAAGGCCCACAGCTGCCTTGGTATTGTTTTCGAGTTCGACACAGCTGAAGAAGCCCGCCAATTTGATGAGAACGCCGCGAACATAGCAATCCAGCCGCTGGATGTTTTTGGGGTTTCCAACAAACCACCCAGACGTCCAGCACCCCAAGCAAGCTTCCGTTTGGCAAGCTGCCTGAGGAAACCAGCGCCTGATGCCTAGAAATTATAAGCCAAACCGAGCCCGACGGTGAGCGTGTGACGCTTGTCTATCGCAGGACTTATACGGATGTCCCTATCCAGAAAAGTGGCGTTTGAGAAGGCAACCAGGCTGACTTTGTCGCTCACGTCATAGACAGCCATCAAGCCCGCCTCATAATTCACCACCGCTGTGTCCGGCTGGAAAACCTGCAGGATGACATCCCTGCCCTTATCCAGCATACGTTCCTGTTGCTCTGGCGTGGTGCCCCATAGGTAATTAGCCAGGTCCCTATCTTGCCAGGCCAGAACAAAACTGGGGGTCAGCCTGAGTTTGCCAAACGTGAAGCCGTAGCTATACCCTAGCTTTAGTTCCATCCCGTTCGACGTGTCGGTGATGTCATGCAGCGCTTCAAGCGACAAGGTTCCGAAAGGCCCATCCAGCCCAAGCCGGACGCCCGCATCCACTGTCACCTTATTGCGGCTGGACCCCGGCAACATGCGGGGCGAAGCAACCACATCCAAAAACACATCTGTTTCAGCAGCCTTGTCTGCCCGCCGGATATGCACACCCAAGTGCCTGCCTTGAATGAAAAAGCGGTCGCCCCTGTAGGCCAGGTAAGGGAAAGCGTTGATCTCATTCTTTTCCGCCTCGAACGGCGTAGTGCGGTAAAGCCCCATACCGCCAACGGCCCATTTGGGTGGCCCACCTTGCGCCTGGGCGGAGGTCACCACCATCATGGAAAGCATCAGTCCCTTTGCTGCCAGTATCGCTTTTTTCACGTTCGCTCCGTTTCCTTGAGTGCTGCCATTCAAGGTTTGTTACGCTCGGTTAGCGTTTTGGATCAGTGCAAATGCGAGGTCGGAAAAACCGCAACGGACACAAAAAAGCCGCGGACGAACCGCGGCTCTCTCTTTGCATTTGCCCTAGGGGGCTTCGCTATTCTTCCACGGCCTGCTCGTCCGCCTCATCGGCGTATGACCGGTCGAACGCCGTTGAGAAGAAAAGCGCGTTCAGGAACAGCTTTTCCGTCGCCAGATAGGTGGCCCGGAAGTTTGGATCATCCGCGAACAGGATCACGGCACCATCGCCCATGCGTTCGGCTGTCATCATCGGCGTGCCCTTCAGCTCGCCGATCCGCCTATCCGACGCATATCCAGATAGCAGAGGGTTTTCCGAATAGACAGCCACCTGAGCGTATGGGTCCTTTGGCACAGGCAACTTCAAGGTGGTGTTCTTGTTGGACGCCACCATGCGGCGGGTGATGCCGAAGCCCATGGGGTGGGTGATATCAAGGTCGCTTGCGAACAGGGCACCACCGATCACATGTTCGGCGTCCTTCTGGCCCTTGTCGGCATAGGCCAGGCGCGCAGGCGCCGCATCAGCCTTCTTCTCATCTGCCTTAATATTGCCGGTGATATATTTAGCCGCCCAGTCGGCGCCCTGACGGGACGCCACAATCGTGCCCCCGGCCTTCACCCAGGTTTTCAAGACATCAGCCATGTCTTTTGGCAGCACGTCACCACGACCGCCAACCAGAATTAGGTGGGTATAGC
>JBNKYQ010000091.1:0-10644 GCA_050300975.1 Kordiimonas sp. | reverse complement strand
CCTGCCCGCCCTACCACCTGGCGATCGTGATTGGTGGCCTTTCAGCGGAACAGAACCTGGCGACCGTGAAGAAAGCCAGTGCGCGCTACTATGACAACCTGCCCACCACGGGCGACGAGACCGGCCGCGCCTTCCGCGATGTGGAAATGGAGCAGCAGATCCACAAGATGACCCAGAACCTGGGTATCGGCGCACAGTTCGGCGGCAAATACTTCTGCCACGATGTGCGGGTGATCCGCCTGCCTCGCCACGGCGCCAGCCTGCCGGTGGGCATTGGCGTGTCCTGCTCTGCTGACCGCCAGGCCAAAGGCAAGATTACCAGGGACGGTATCTTCCTCGAGCAGCTTGAGACCGACCCGGCGAAATATCAGCCTGAAGTGACGGACGAGCATCTTTCAGACGAAGTGGTGAAGATCGACCTCAACCGCCCGATGGCGGATATCCTGGCTGAACTCACGCAGTATCCAATCAAAACCCGCCTCAGCCTCACGGGCACTATTGTGGTGGCGCGTGACCTGGCGCACGCACGCATCCAGAAAATGGTCGAGGACGGCGCTGAGATGCCCGCCTACTTCAAGGATCATATCATCTACTATGCTGGCCCCGCCAAAACACCGGAAGGCTATGCGTCTGGCTCGTTCGGGCCAACGACGGCTGGCCGGATGGACAGCTATGTCGGTCCGTTCCAGAAGCTGGGCGGCAGCATGATCAGCCTGGCCAAGGGTAACCGCTCCAAAGATGTCACCAAAGCCTGCCACGAGAACGGCGGTTTCTACCTTGGCTCCATCGGCGGCCCGGCAGCGGCGCTTGCCAAGGACAATATCCGCAAGGTCGAAGTCCTGGACTTTGAAGACCTGGGCATGGAAGCCGTGTGGAAAATTGAAGTCGAGGACTTCCCGGCCTTTATCGTCGTTGACGACAAGGGCAACGATTTCTTCAAGGATATTTAGGCCTGCACTAGCGGCCATCACCTCATGGTGACGTCCCATATTCAGAAGCGCTACCAGTCCAAGCACTCAGGAAGGGCTGGTAACGTTTCTGAAACGGGTTGTCGCACGCCCACTATGGCAGCTGTCGCAGGCAGTTGGCGACGACACATCCGTAGTGCCGAAAGGCACCCTCAGGTGATGATGTCATCATGGCCGGCTAGGCAGCGGCTCAACCTATAGCGGCCCTTAGCGACATCATCACCTCCCCTCGGCGCAGACGCCAAATTGGCGCGGCCAAGCGCTGGGCGGTTGCCCTTTCCTCAAAAATCGTGACGTGGGTTTGATGTCGCAAGGATTGGCGATAGAGTGGCGCACTATCCACGCAAACAACCGGAGCTCCCATGACAGCGACAATTCGTGAAGGACGGCGCGAAGACGCAGCCAATGCACACGCCCTTATTCATGCCCTGGCGGCACATGAGAAGGCGTTGGAAGACCTGAAGATCACGGCTGACGCATTCGAAGCGGCTGCTTTTGCCACACCGCCGAAAATGGGGTTTATGGTCGCGGAGCTCAAGGGCGAGATTGTCGGCGTGGTGACCTTTGTCCAGCGTTTCCACATCTGGAACAACAGCGACATCTTCCAACTGGATGATCTCTATGTAACTGACGCCGCGCGCGGGTTTGGGGTTGGCAGCAAGCTTCTTCTGGCGCTTGGCCACAAAGCGAAAGCCATGGGGGCTGCCGTCAAATGGGAAGTAAACGCGGATAACGAGGGCGCGATCCGCCTCTACAGACGGATCGGTGCCCGGATAACAGAAAAAGGCGTCTGCTGGTGGACGCCCGACAACATCCCGGGCTAATCCCCCATCACTGCCTGCTTGGCAGCGGCAATGGCCGCCAGCGACCGCTCCACATCTTCATCCGACGTGCGCCAGGACGAGACGCTGACCCTGATGGCAGACCGGCCCTTCCACACCGTGGGCCCGAACCAGCATTCGCCCGATGCCTCAACAAGCGCGCGAATATCCGCGAGCTCCTCTGGCGTGCCGATGGTGGCAACCACCTGATTGAGAACCACCTCATTCAGTACCTCGAAGCCAATTGCCTTAAGGCCCTCAGCAAAAGCCTGGGCATGATCGCAGCAGCGTCCGATCATGCTCTTGAGGCCAGCAGGCCCCAGGCTCCTCAGCGCCGCCCACACTTCAACACCGCGCGCCCGACGTGAAAATTCCGGCACCATATCCTTCGGCGCCATGCTTTCTTCCGCCTTGAAGTAAGGCGCAACAGTCGCCATCGCCATATGCAGGTCGTGGGGGTGGCGGGTCATCACGATGCCGCAGTCATAGGGTGTATTCAGCCATTTGTGGGCGTCTGTGGCCAGGCTGTCAGCCTTTTCGATACCTGCGAAATCCGCCGCGCGACGCGCCAGCAGGCGTCCCCACATGCCAAAAGCCCCATCCACATGCACCCAAGCGCCGGCGGCATGGGCCTTATCGCAAATGGCCCCGATGGGGTCGATCGCGCCCGAATTCACATTGCCCGCCTGCGCACACACCAGTGTCAGCGCATCCAGTTCCGGCAGCGCGTCCGCCAGCATGGCGCCGTTTGCGTCCGTCGGCACGCGGGTGACGCGCATCTTGCCGAAGCCCAGCATCGACAGCGCTTTTTCCACCGTCACATGCACTTCCTCAGACACCACGACCTTCACCTCTGGCGCACCGTAAAGGCCCTGTTCCTCCACATTCCAGCCAGCGCGTTCAAGCAGCGCATGCCGCGCGGCCGCGAGGCCGGTGAAGTTGGCCATGGTGGCGCCCGTGGTCATGCCAATGCCCGTATGGTCCGGCAATTCGAGGATTTCCCTGAGCCAGCGCCCAGCCACCTCTTCAAGCTTCACCCCGATGGGCGAATTCATATGCGATGACGGGCTCTGGTCCCACGCCGTCGCGATCCAGTTGGCGGCCACGGTGACAGGCAGCGCCCCGCCAACCACAAAGCCGAAATAGCGACTGCCCATGGTGGCCACGGTGCCCGGGCTGCCGTTGCCGTGCAGCATGCTCAGGATTTCCTGATCAGCAGAGCCGTGCGGCGGCAGCGGCTCATCGAACACTTCAAGGGCTGCAAGCGCCTTTTCGCCCGGGAAAACCGGCTGGTCGGCCACCTGCTCCAGATATTCGATTGCATAGGCCTGTGCCGCCTGCAGCGGCCGGGTAAATTCGTCTGACATGTTACATATCCTCGCTGATTTTTTTCTTGAGCGCGCCAATGAAGGCCTCATCGCGGCGGTAGAACACCCAGCCTTTCTTGCGCGTTGGAATGATAAGCCCGGCGTCCGCCAGCACCTTCAGGTGCCGCGTCGCTGTGGGCTGGGCAACGCCCATCTTTTCCGTCAGCCAGTTGGAACAGACGCCGTCTTCAATCAGATCGCCGTCCACCTGGGGTGGGAAATTGCCCAATGGGTCCTTGAGAAGCGTCATCACCAGAAGCCGCTTATCGCTCGCCAGCGCCTTGAGCGCCTTTTCTATATCAACCGACTTAGCCATATAGCAAATATGCTATATTGATATATAGAATGCAAACCAGCTTTTCTAACCTGCACCGCAACATTTCTTCCAACCGCAATGACTGTTACAATCACCGTAGCGACGATCAGATCAAAAGGGGGGACTCACCGCAAATGGCAGTCGGGCAATCCAATCACGACAGTAAAAGTGGCAAGGCGGACCGCAGCGTTGGTGTTGAGATAGAATTCGCGGGCCTGCTGCCAGAACAGGCGGCATCTGTTGTGGAGGAAACGCTGGGCGGCCACCCCGAGCAGACAGACCTTTATGACTGGACCGTCAAAAACACCCGGCTTGGTGATATCCATGTGGAACTGGATACCCAGTTCGTCAAAGCCGGCAACAACCCCGTTCAGGAGGCGCTGGAAAGTGCAAGCAAGGAACTGGGCGAGGAGATCAGGCGTCTGATCGGCAGCGCCAGCGAAGGCCTTGTCCCGACGGAGATTGTCAGCCCACCGATACCGGTTGGTTCCATTCCTGACATGGACAAGCTGGTGGACGCGCTAAGGTCCGCGGGCGCAGAAGACAGCTCAGGCAGCCCCCTCAACGCCTTTGGCCTACACCTGAACCCGGATGTCTTTGACACCACGGTGGACGCCATCCTGCCCACCTTCAAGGCGTATCTGCTGATGTCGGCTTGGCTTCGGCGTACGATCGGCATAGACCTCACGCGCCGCGCCCTGCCCTATATCGACCCGTTTCCCAAAGCTTATGTAAAGCGGGTCATACGCCCGGGCTATGAGCCTGACATGAAGGGCATGATCGACGACTATCTGAGCAACAACCCCACGCGAAATCGCGAGCTGGACTTGCTGCCACTGTTTGCTCACATAGACGAAGACCGGGTCAGGCAGGAGGTGGACGATCCACGGATCAAACCGCGACCCACTTACCATTACCGCCTGCCCGAGGCCCGGCTGTCGTCGCCCGATTGGTCGGTTCAAACGGAATGGGAACGCTGGCTGATGGTGGAGAAGATGTCGGAAGACGCCGACGCGATGGCCGAGTTTGCCGCCCTTTATGAAGACACCCCAGAAAGCGAATGGGAAGCGGCCAGCACAGACTTCATTGAAGACTGGAACAAAGGCAGCTGACTATTTCTCAGTCGGGGTGATTTCGCCAACATCAAGGATCGGAGAGGCATCCAGGTCTTCCGCGTCCATCATGGCGGCAACACGCTGCAGCGAGGACACGAGCATGGTACGCTCCCAATCTTCAAGCTTCCTGTATTGGCGCAGGAAACCTGCCTGCAAGAGCTCTGGTGCTTCTTCAAGGCGCTTCTGGCCTTCACTGGTCAGGCAGGCGTAGACGATACGTTTGTCGCTTTCGCTACGCTCGCGGCGTACCAGATCGGCTTTTTCCAGTCGCTCCAGGATCGATGTGATCGTCGCCTGACTGAGCGCCACTTCGCGCGCCACCGTGCTGGGGGATGCCCGGCCTTCCTTGCGGATCGCCATCATCACCACCAGTTGGGGTGCCGTCAGCCCGGTCTGTTTGACCAGCTGCTTCGACTGCAAATCAATCGCCCGGGTGATCCGGCGGATGGAAACCAGTATGTCGTCGTAATCGCTCATAACCCGCTCGCGCAAAAATCCTGTTGCCTGTGGGTGTACCGGCAAAATACTTTGAATGCAATGGACCAGCGCATCCCTGCTCTAGAACCAGCCACCCCGCCGGAAATAGAGAAGCTGGCCAATGGCGACGGCGGCACAGCCACCAGCCACCCACCAGAAAGCGGTTCCGTCATCGGCGCCCGGCATGCCGCCCACATTGATGCCCAGAAGCCCGGTAAGGAAGCCAAGCGGCAGGAAAATCGCCGCCACAATCGACAGGGTGTACATGTTGCGGTTCAGCTTATCTGATGTTGCCGCCACCATTTCCTCGTGCTGGAACTGCAGCTGTTCGCGCGCGGCATCCAGATCTTCGATATGGCGGGCCAGATGGTCGCCCGCATGACGAAGGCGCCGGACCGACTTCTCCGGCACGGACCAGTCCTGCGCCACGCCCAACAGCTGCGAAATGGCTTGTTTCATGGGCACCAGATAGCGGCGGATATAAAGCACATGTTCGCGCAGGTCATTGAGGTGGGCGCGCAGGTCACCGGGTGAGCCTTCAATCGCTGCGATTTCCAGTTCGTCGATATCCTCAAGGAGTTTGCCAATGGGGCCCGCCATATTGTCAATCAGGTCCACCGCAAGGCTCACCACCACTTCAGAAGCAGTCGCCACCCTTTCGATAGACTTCAGCCGTTCAGCCAGCTTCCGCACCGCCATCACGGGGCGGCGCTCTGCGCTGATCACATGCTTGCCGTCGCTCCAGACTCGCAGGGACACCATGTCATCGGGGTCCGCGCCCGGGTTCAGGTTCATGCCGCGCATGATCACCAGATATTCCTTGCCGAAATCCTCCACGTGTGGGCGCGTGTCAGATGCACACAGCGCGTCCACCATGGCCTGATCCATATAGGGCGCCGCTTTGGCCAGTCGCTCCGCGGCGTCGGGGCCCGCCACATTCACATGCAGCCAGATCGGCTCGTCGATTTCGCCCTGAACCTCGTCAGGCGCTTTGGCTTCGTGCTCCGGGTTCAGATAGCGAGCGTCGATGATGAAATTTTCGCTCATGCCTTGGCCTCCGCCGGCAATGCGCCGGACTTGATATGCAGGTCGCGCTGCGGGAACGGAATTTCCACGCCCGCCGACTGGAATTTGCGCCAGATGGCAAACTGGACATCGCTTTTGGGTTCGCGCCGGCCTTCGGTAACATCATCCACCCAGAAATAGAGGCTGAAGTTGATCGAGCTGTCGCCAAATTCATCGAGGAAACACTGGGGTTTCGGCTCCTCGCTGCAGCGCGGGTGTTCGGTCGCGGCTTCAAGCAGCAGTTCCTTCACCTTGTCGAGGTCAGAGCCATAAGCCACACCAACCACGATCTCGACCCGCCCCTTGGTGTTGGTCAGCGTCCAGTTGATCACCTTGTTGGTGATAAAGTCTTCGTTCGGCACCATCACTTCCTTGCCGTCGAATGTCTCGACCAGCGTGTAGCGCGCGCCTGCGTGACGCACAAAACCCTGCGTGCCGTCTGACAGCTCTACCAGATCATCAATCTCCACCGACTTTTCGGCCAGCAGGATGATGCCGCTGATGAAGTTGGAGGTGATTTTCTGCAGGCCGAAGCCAATGCCGATACCGATGGCGCCGCCAATGACTGTCAGGGCCGTCAGGTCGATCCCCATGATATCGAGCGCAATGACGGTCGCCAGGAAATAGATGATCAGCGTAACCGCCTTGGTCACCAGCTCGCGGTTGCTTGCGCGCATGCTCTTGATCTTGCCCATGCGCTTTTCAAACTGGTCCGCGATGCCCGATGCCAGCCACATGAAAACGATGATGACCGTCAGGGCCTTCAGGATCTTATAGGGCGATACGGTGAAATCCATGAAACGGAAGGTCAGCTTGTCGCTGTCCAGCAAATGCTCAACCGGCGCAAGATAGCCCAGGTAGGAAGCGGCTATCAGCCCAGCGAGCGCGATCAGGACAATGCCTTTTGCGGTAACCGATCGCGGCCGGAAAATACTTTTCAGAAGTGTCATCTATTCCCCCTCCCGAACGTTCAATAGGCGGGCACGCTATCGCCAACAATATCCCTGTATTGGTCGATATATGGCGCGGTTGCCTTGGCAATGGCACCGCTATCCTGCGCCTGCTTCAGGCAGGCATTGAACCGGTCGCGGTCAGCTTCCCGGCGAAAGTGAAGCTTGTCGCCAAGTTCCGGGAACAAGGCAACAAATTTCATCTTGGGCCAGTCACTATCGCCGTAGGTGGCCCCGTTCATGGCCACCTGATCCATATAGTCGATGGCAAAAATCAAGCCGTCTGTGATGAAGACATCCACATCATCATTGACGAGCGCGAGGCGCGAGGCGAACCCCGCCGGCGCTTCCCAGTAGTGCCCAAGCGTGGGCAGCACATCCTGAAGGCTTGGGAACAGGTCGGTCGCGCCGCCAAACCCCAGCACCCTCAGGCCCGCCAGGTCTTCCAGCGTTTCAATCTTCAGGTCCTTGGAGGCCAGGTAAGCCACGCCATTCCGTGAATGAATAAAATCATTGCTGGGAAAACCGCTGACGCCCGCGCTGTCCCAGACAATGGCAACGGCATCAAAGCTGCTGTCAGCCTCGAAATCCTGCCAGTGCTGGCCCCACCGCCGCGACGTCAGGCTGTAGGAAATGCCGCAGGTGCCGAAAATGGCTTTCAGCGCCCCGGCGCTGCGGCCATCGGCCTGCTGATTGAAATGACCCGACAGCACCGGCACTACGATCTTCATTTCCGCCCGCGCGCCCGTTGCCGCCAGAAACACAACACCGGCCAAAATCAGGACCATCCACTTGGGGTGCATCAACTACCTCGATCTTTCCGTATTCAAACTGGTACAATAAAGGGTTAGCCAATACTTGAATAGGTGATATTTCCCTTTATCCTTACGCTAACCAAATCTATGGTAGCTTGAATTGGCAGGTGGGGGAACCGCCTTGCACCAAGTCCGAGGCGAACGAAGGCAACACTTTGCGACCACTGCGCGCTGCAATTGAAAATGTGCCCATCCGCTATTTCATTACCGGCGGTTTCCTGCTGGCCGGGTTGATCACCGCACTTGTCTATTTCACGGTTGCCCTGCCCCGCGCGGAAAGGCAGGCCTATGCCCTTGCCGAAGAGAATTTCGACGCCGCGATGAAGGATATGCATGTGCGCCTTACCGCCCTGCTGTCCCAGGGCAACCGCACAGCCGTCAATCTGGACATGTTCAGCGCTGCCAGCAAGCCGGATCATGTCGCCCTCCTGATCGTGGGCGAAGACTTCCGGGTCCGTTTCGCGGACAATGCCGCCTACAGGGGCAAACTGGTCACCGACCTTCCCTTTGATATCAGCCCGACCACACTGAAACGCGCGACGCTGACAGGCCAGTTGATCACCGACAGGAACCACACCAAACAGTGGCTGTCCGGCTACATCGGCCTTGGCTATATCGAAGATGGCCAGATGCACAAAGACGTCCTTGTGATGGTCCGCAGCACCGCAAGCCTGCAAACCCGCATCAGCGACGTGTTGGTTTGGCCCATCACCCTGCTGGGTATCGTCTTTCTTGGCCTCGCCGCGATTATCACGGTGCTGCTGTGGCGCAAGGTGGATACCCGCGTGGGCGCCCTGGTGCGGGCATCCCGGCAGCTTTCAGACAATCTCGACACCCTGGATCTGAAAGTTCAGGGCAATGATGAACTTGGCCAGATCGCTGATCAGCTCAGGCGCACCCATGGCCTCCTGGACATCCAGCGCACCGAGCTTGAAGACGCCATCGATCGCGCTGAGGCCGCCAACCGTGCCAAATCAGAATTCCTTTCGAACATGAGCCATGAGATCAGAACCCCGATGAACGGCGTGATCGGTAGCCTGCAACTGATGCTGTCGTCGAAAAGCGATAATGAGCGCGGCGAGCTGGCCGAAGCCGCGCACAGTTCAGCCCTCGCGCTCCTCCATATCATCAATGACATCCTGGATTTCTCGAAGCTGGAAGCCGGCAAGATCGACATCAAGGCGGCGCCTTTCCTGCTGGCGCGCACCCTGCGCGACACGGAAATGCTGATGCGCCCCCTGGCGCAGGAAAAAGAGAACCGGCTGACTGTTGTATCAGACGGCGATACTGACACCTGGATTTCCGCCGATGAGGTGCGCCTGAGACAGGTGATCAACAACCTGATCAGCAACGCGCTCAAATTCACCAACCAGGGTACGGTGACCATTCGCGTCGGGCTCGAGAGTTCAGACGGCAAGGCCGCCAAGCTGAAGGTCTCTGTCATTGATACAGGTGTCGGCATTTCCGAAGAAGATGTGAAGCGCCTGTTCCAACGGTTCAGCCAGCTTGAAAATGCCCGCAAGGTGGGCGGCACAGGCCTTGGCCTTGCCATCAGCGAGCAGCTGGTCAAACTGATGGGCGGGGAAATCGGCGTCAAAAGCACCCTGGGCGAAGGCAGCGAATTCTATTTCTGGATTCCAGTGACCCTTGAGGCGGCGCCGCAGGATGCCAAGGAAAAAACCGCCACCCAAAGCACCGCCGCCCGCATCCTGGTGGCGGAAGACGTCAAGTTGAACCAGATCCTGATCCAGAAGATGCTCACCCAGCTTGGGCACAAATGCGTGGTCGCAAACGACGGCTTCGAGGCGATCGAGAAGCTTGAAACGCTGGGCGCCAGCGCCTTCGACCTGATCCTGATGGACAACCAGATGCCCGGCATGGACGGCATTGAGACCGCGCGGCGCATCCGCCAGATGGATGAGGCCATCGCCGCCATCCCGATCATCGCCCTCACGGCGGACGCCATGGCGGAACAGCGCCAGGCCTTCCGGGCAGCAGGCATGGACGGCTTTGTCAGCAAACCCATCGAGATTGACCGGCTCCGGTTTGAAATCGCCCGCCTCCTGACGCCCTCAAGCGACGCCAGCTGAACCTGGCGCCTATAGCACCCCGCGCTTGCGCCAGTCCCGCAGGCTTTCAAGCGACCTGCCGTAATGATACCTGATCTGGTCATCGTCATACCGGTGCGCGGCCCCAATGGGGCATGCCTGTCGGGCCAGGCAGGCGTGTGCACAGGATGAGCCCTCAGACAGCCGGTGATCGAAGCAGCGGGCAGAGGCGAAATCTTCCTCACTGACGGCGCCGGCGGGGCACGCGTTGATGCAGGGCTGGTCCACACAGCTATCGCACGGCGACACGCCCGGTGCGCGCACCACCGGCGTGAAGCGGCTGTCGGCCAGCACAAGGGCGCGGTAGGCGAACCAGCTGCCCCAGTCGCGGTTGATTCCAACCCGAAACGGCGACGCGTGGTGCCAGCCCGCAAGCTCACCCAGGCGGATCAGCGGCACCGGGCTGTCAGGGGCCGGATAGAGAAAGGCGTATGATGCGCAGGCGGCGGAGGCATCAAGATAGGCGCTCACGGCCGCTTGGCTATGGCGGTCAATCGGATCGTCGCCCTTGAACCCGCCTGCCTTCACGGCCCGCCAAAGCGCCTGGCCGCCGTGGCCCAGCAGTCTACCGGCGTGCACTTGGGTAGCGATGGGGATCTGACCCGATAACGACAAATCTGACCCGATAACGCTGAATCCGAC
>JBNKYQ010000090.1:0-10838 GCA_050300975.1 Kordiimonas sp. | reverse complement strand
ATCGGCGGGGTGGTGCTTGATGAGGCGACGTTGGGGGCGGGCCTGTTTTCCATCTCTTCGCTGACAGCCTTCGCCGCTGGCCCACTTTGGGGGCGCCTGTCCGACCGTATCGGCAGACGCCCGGCGCTGGCCGCCACCTTCATTGGCGCGATGGCTTCCTATATCATGCTGGCCTTTTCAGACAGTCTGTTGATGCTTTTTGCCGCCCGGGCCTTTTCTGGCGCGATGGCCGGCAACGTTGGTATCGCTATGGCTGCCATGGCGGACCTGACGGACGAAAACAACCGTGGGCGCGCCATGGGGATGATCGGCGCCGTGTTTGGCCTGGGGTTCGCCTTCGGCCCGCTGGTGGGCGGGCAACTCAGTCACCTCAGCAGCGCAGGCGGCGGGTCTGCCATCCTGTTGCCGGGCCTTGTGGCAGCCAGCCTGTCGCTGATCGCCGCCTTCATGGCCTACCGCTTCATCGCGGAAACGACACCCAGCGGCGAAACCCCCGAGGCAGGAAAGCATGCGATAAGGCCGCCATGGTCCACCTTCCTGAAGACGCCGTCACAGCTAGCGCTGTTTTCCATGTTCATCGTCACGTCCGCCGGGCAGATCATGGCCTTCACCATCATGCCCTTTTGGACCAAGGACCTGCTGTTGTGGAACCAGGACGACGTGGGCAACCTGATGGGGGCCATCGGGCTGTGTATCGCAGCGATACAGTCACTGGCCACAGGGCCTTTATTCAGAAGCATTGGTGAACTCAAAGCGCTGGTGCTTGGCGGCGGTGTTCACCTGATCGGGTGCGCGGTGATCATTTTCAGCCCGCCATCCTTCACGGTGGCGCTGATTGCCTTCCCGCTGATCATGAGCGGCATGACCCTTTCGTTTCCGGCACTCAACAGCCTGCTGTCGCGCCGCACAGACCGTCACCACCAGGGGGCCGCACTGGGGCTTTCAAGCGGCATTTCGGCGCTCGGCCGGGTGGCCGGGCCGCTGGCCGCCGGATTTCTTTATACGAAAGCTGCGCCTGCGCCGCTCTTTTACGCCATCGCGCTCACGAGCAGCACGCTGTTGATTTGGAGCTTCTGGGAACTCAGGAAGGGCGAGACTTAGCCCGCGTCGCAGGCCTTGTGTGCTGTCTTGAACCAGGCCGCTGCTTCTGCACCCGCCTCGGCCATGGCATCACTGAAGGCCGCCATCACGGCATTGGTGCCGCTGCCACCCACGCCCGGGCTTTTCACGATTGTCGGATGCCCGATCAACTGGTTGTCCTTCAGGCGCACCAGCGTCAGCTCAAGGGCTACTGATACCCGGTCGTCAGACGCCCGCGCGCCCGGCACAAACTCCATTTCCCAGAGCTTGACCCCAAGTCGACAGGTTGCCTGGATATCCAAGCCGCCCTGCCCAACCATCCGTGCGTCACTGCCGTCCGCCAACGCGCGGACCAGATAGTCGCGCACCAGGTCAGACGGCGGCGCGGACCAACGCACGCCGTCGATGGTGGAGCGGCGGTTGCCGTCTAGCGCCACCGCGACCTTGTCGCTGTTGAGACCGTCGGCAACCGTGGGTTCATCCATGAAAACCACAGGCCCCGTACCGCTGGCGGGATACCCGCCTTCATAGCGGAGTGTGAAAACCTCGTCAGCCGGGCCTTCATCGCCAAAGGAGACCAGCGGACCGCAGGAAGCCAGCGCAACCGACGCGGCGACAAGGCCAAGGGCATTTCTTCTGAAAAGCTGCCTCACTCTTTCGTCTCCTTCACCTTGCGGGCCTCGAGGTCATAGCCGCTTTCATTGGGGCCCAGAAGCGTTTCAGCCGGGTTCTGTTCAAACTTGCTCACCAGCCGGGACAGGCTGCGCGCCGTGCTGCGCAAATCCATGATCATCCGGGTGACTTCCGGCAGGCTGCCGGATACGAACTGGGTCACGCTGTCCTCGTTGGCCGCCACCAGCGCGTCGATCCGCTCCAGCATCGCCTGGGCTGTGTTCATGGTCTCAATAGCTTCCGCCACAAGCCGTTCGCCGTCCTCGGCCAGCAGTTTGTTGCCGCTGTCTGCAAGCGCGCCCAGCTTTTCAGCGGTTTCATTGACGCGGATCATCACGTTGTGGGCGTCCGCGAGCAGCGCGTCGATATCTTCCGTGCCGTCAGCCAGGTTGCGGGTCGCCCGGTCCGTATTATCCAGAACACTGGAAACCTTCGCTATATTCTTGTCGCTTAGAAGCTTGCGTACCTGCACGATCGCCAGGATCGCTTCGTTCACCAGGTTCGGCGCGCTTTCATAGAAGGCTGTCAACGGCGACATCTCGGACCGGATCACCGGTCGGTCCTGGCCCTTCAAGGCCTTCAGCGGAGCGCTGCCCTGCGGGCTGCCCTTGATCTCGATATAAGCCACACCGGTCAGGCCCTGGAATTCAAGGCGGGCGTAGGTATCTTCATTCACCGGCACTTCGCTGCGGAGCCGCACGAGCACGCGGACCTTTTCGCTATCGTGGGGCGCAAGGGTGATATCGCGCACATCACCCACCGGAATACCCAGATAATAGACAATGCTGCGCTTATACAGGCCGGACACAGACCCATCGAACAGGATGTCATATTCTTCGTATTCGGCATCCAGATCCACTTTCGCGATCCAGATGGCGAAGGCAATGAGGCCCGCCAGGAACGCCAGCACGAAGCTGCCAACCAATATATGTGATGCCCTAGTTTCCATATGTCGTTGCCTATGTCCTACCTAGTCTTTGGCCTAGCCTTTGGCCTAATCTTTTGCCCCGGCTGCCCGCGCGCGCGGGCCGTGGAAGTATTCCTGCACCCACGGGTGGTCAAATGCCATGACCTCCTCAAGGGGCGCATTGATAAGGATTTTCTGATCACCTAGCACCGCGATACGGTCGCATACTCTGACCAGCGTGTCGAGATCATGGGTCACCAGAAAAACCGTGAGCCCGAGCGAACGGCAAAGCTCCTGCACCAGTTCGTCGAAAGCTGCCGCCCCGATGGGGTCCAGCCCCGCCGTGGGTTCGTCAAGGAACAGAAGGTCCGGGTCCAGCGCCAATGACCGCGCGAGCGCCGCTCTTTTCCGCATGCCGCCCGACAGGTCAGACGGGAATTTTGCTGCCGCATCCAGCGACAGTCCGGCCATCTGCAGTTTCGAAAGCGCCAGGTCTTTCATCAGGCTGTGGGACATATGGAAATGTTCCCGAAGCGGCACCTGGATATTCTGCGCGACCGTCAGCGACGTGAAAAGCGCGCCGTCCTGAAACAGCACGCCCCAGTCGCGCCTTGAAAGCCTGTCTTCCGCGTCCGTCATGGTGGCCCGGTCCTGGCCATTGATTTCAATGGTGCCGCCCTGGGGCTTCAGGAGCCCGATGATGGCTTTGAGCAGCACCGACTTGCCGGTGCCCGACCCGCCAACCACGCCCAGGATTTCGCCGCGCCTGACATCCAGGTTGAGGCCGTCATGCACCACATGGGGCCCGAAGGCGGTCTTGAGGTCCCGCACTTTTACCACAATGTCCGGTTTCTGCTGCGCCATGCCTTATAGCCCCACGCTGGTGAAAAAGATGGCGAACATGGCGTCCAGCACGATCACCAGGAAGATGGATTGCACCACGCTTCTGGTCGTGCGCATGCCAAGTGCGTCGGCGCTGCCATGGACGCGCAAACCGTGATAACAGCCCGTGGTGGCGATGACGGCGGCAAAGAAAGGCGCCTTGATGATCCCCACCCAATAATGATCGATCGAGATCACTTCGCGGAAGTAAGTCAGGAAATTGGCGGGGGTGATATCAAGCTGCATCCAGGCCATCAGCGCGCCACCAGCAATACCGACAATATCGGCATAAAAGGCCAGAAGCGGCAGGCAGACCGTCAGCGCCACAAGCCGGGGCAGCACCAATACGTCGATGGGGTTCATGCCCAGCGTTTTCATGGCATCGACTTCTTCGTGCAGCACCATCGACCCGATCTGGGCGGTGAAGGCGCTGCCGGACCGGCCGGCGATGATGATGGCGGTCAACAGGATACCCAGCTCGCGGAGATGCCCGATCCCCAGCATGTCGATGACGAAAATGTCGGCGCCAAACTTGGCCAGCTGGATGGCCCCCTGGTTCACCATCACGGCGCCAATCAGGAAGGAAATCAGCCCCACGATACCCATGGACTGCAGCCCCACCACCTCCATCTGGTGCACCACCGGCACCAGGCGGATGCGGCCGAGGTCAAACAGCGCCCCAAACATGCGGATCAGCACCAGCCCCAGAAAACCCAGAAGCCGCGCCGAGGACCGAAGCGCCGTCATGGTGGCGTCACCCGCCTGAATGAGCGGCAGCAGGTACCAGGGCACGTGATCGGGCTCGGTGGCCGCCGCGGGCGGACAACAGGTGATCACTTCAAGAAGCGTCTTGTGGGCGGCAAGCACGCCCGTAAGCACAGCCGCGCCCGCGTCTTCAATGGCGGCACAGTAGCGCCGGATCAAAACAGCCCCGGTGGTATCCAGGCTGCCGATGGCCGAACAGTCCACAACTGCGCCGGCTTCACACGCCGCAACCACGGCAGGCATGGCGTTGTCGATCTCGACTGCATTGTCGATGGTCCAGTCGCCCAGAAGGCGCACCAGCGCGCTCGGGCTGCCGCCCTCGACCGTCACAAAGCCGTTATCTACAAGCCTTTCCGCCAATTTTTGTCACTTCCCTCTTGATAATCGGGATCAAAACAGCAAATAGAAGCCGCCTGAAGATTAAACCTGACTTCATTTGCCAGCTTTATTTAACTATAAATAAATCTTGCTGAATTCAGACCAACACACAAGCCATATACAATACCAAGGGACATATGAAGGTCAATTCGGATAACCCGCTGCACGCATTTGCAGCATGGACGGCTGGCGTAGGCGCCGCCTGGTCGGGCCTTGCCCTTGACCGGGCCCGCGATGCCTTCATCGATACTGTCGCCGTGATGATCCCTGGTGCGCGCGAGGAGGTCACTCAGAAAGTATTCTCGCTCGCGTCCAAATGGGGACGTGGCGACTGCCGCGCCGTTGGCTTCAAGGATGGCCTCTCGGCGCCGATGGCCGCGCTGGTGAATGGCACCGCCGCCCATGCGCTTGATTTCGACGACAATTTCGACCCGGCCAAGGCACACGCCAGTGCGGTTCTGGTGCCAGCCCTTCTGGCCATCGCGGATGAGCGGGGCCTCATGGGAGACCAGCTTCTGGACGCCTATATCGTTGGCCTGCAGATGATTGGCCGCGTGGGCCAGGGCGTAAACCCCTTCCACCGTAGCCGCGGCTGGCACGCAACGGCGACCGTGGGTGCCGTGGGCACGGCAGCCGGATGCGCGCGCCTGATGGGTCTGGATGAGCAGCAAACAGCCCATGCCATTTCCCTTTCCACCAGTCTTGCCGGCGGCTTCATGAGCCAGTTCGGCACCATGACCAAGCCGCTCCACGCCGGCCTTGCAGCTGCGGGAGCCGTGCAGGCCGCACAGTTCGCCGAAGCCGACATCACGGCTGGCGCGAACACGCTGCACGCTGCGAACGGCATGGGCACGCTGATGGTGGGCCAGGACGTGGAAGAGCTGCGAGCGGTCATGGCCGACAAGGACGAATACGGCCAGAAGGTGCAGTTCGCGACACGGGATATCGGCACCCCGCTGCATATCGAAGAATATGGCCTGAAGCTGAAGCGCTTCCCCAACTGCGGCAGCGTGCACCGGTCACTCGATGGGCTTCTTGCGCTCAAGGAAAAGCACGGCTTTGAGGCCCCGGATGTGGCAGAGATTTTCGTCCGTGCACCAGCCGCACACCTGCGCAACCTGATGTATGAGCGCCCAACCAATTCCATGGAGGCGAAATTCAGCCTTGAATATGGCCTGGCAGTTGGACTATTGACGGGCAACGCGACGCTGGCGGACTATGAAGAGGCCGCAATTGGTCGCCCGGAAGTGACCGCGCTTCTGCCGCTTGTTCGCAAGGAATATGTGGAAAAGCTGGAAAGCGATTTCCCGACACAGGTTCATGTTACGCTGAAGTCCGGCACCACCATGAGCATTGAGGTTGAAATGCCTGTGGGCTCCAGTGCTGCGCCCCTGGCGCTGGACCAGCTTTGGGACAAATTCGACGGCTGCGTGGGCACCCTTCTGGACACAGAAAAATATAACACTGCGAGAGAGACATTGATGGCACTCCAGCAAGGCGCAAGCGCGCGGACACTCATGTCTTCCTTAGCTGACTAGCCTGATTTATAGTATGCCCATTGGGTAGAAGGAACGATCCTATGACTGAAACCAAGAAAGCCACAGCTTTGGTGCTGGCAGCCAGCCGTCGCGGCGCCGCCGATGCTGTTGCCCAGGTCCAGGGCGTCAGCCACAAGTGCCTGGTAACGCTTGACGGCGTTGTGATGCTGGAGCGGGTTATCCGCGAAGTGAAGAACGCCCAAGGCATTGACCGCGTTTTCGTGTCTATCGAAAATGAAGACCTCCTGCGTACGGTTCCCGCCCTTGCCGCCATGCTGGACAGCGGGGAAATCCACTATGTGCCCAGCGCGGACAACCTCTATAAGTCGGTGGCTGATGCCACAGCCGCGATCGACAATCCTTACCCGCTGGTGATCACCACCGGGGACAATGCCCTGCACACCACTGAGATGGTGGACCATTTCTGCAAGGAAATCGCGCGGGACAAACCAGATGCCGCCGTCGCCATGACGCCTGCATCGGTGATTTTGGAAGCGTATCCTGAAGGAAAGCGCGCGTTCCACAACCTCAAGGACGGTGGCTGGTCCAGCTGTAACCTCTATGCCCTGGCCAACGACAAGGCCCTGAAAACCGCCAAGATTTTCGAGGGCGGCGGCCAGTTCGGCAAGAAACCGCAACGCATCATGAAAGCATTCGGCCTGATGTTCATGCTGAAGTACCGCTACAAGCTCGCCACAATTCACGAGCTGGCGGCGAGCCTGTCACGGCGCTGGAAGCTCACCGTGCAAGTGATCCGCATGCCGTTCGCCGACGCGCCGATCGATGTGGACAACCCGGGCGACATGGAACTGACAGACCGCATCCTGAAGTCGCGGCGACTGGCTGCACAGTAAAAAACACAGTCGATTTTAGTGTCAAAAGGCGTCCTGTGGCGCCTTTTTTCGTTTCTTCTGCCCAAAATCTGGCAAAATCATGCACCCATCGGGCGAGGTCTGTAATATTTCTGAAACGCTTGTGTAACGAACGTTTCAGGCCTTTTTGTCGTTTCGGCCCTGAAGCGATAGCGGCCCCACTTGCTGCATATCTGTTGTCGAATCGCCTTATTTCGGGCAAAATCAGCCCTTATGCGACGTTTTGTCAGAGTGTCTTGTTCTGATTTCTGTTTATTTTCTAGGCTGAGATGTCCGCGACGGCCGCGAGTAAAGTAAGGCCTCATAAAAAATCAGAAAGAAAAAGAAAGCCGCTTATGCCACACCGCATTGGATTTCTGTTCAACCATGATGCCTCTCATCAGGTCAGTCACCTTGCGCCCATGATTCCGGCTCTGGCTGCCCAGGCTGACGACGTCGAGATCGAGGTGTTCGCTTCGACCGAAGAGCAGCTTGAAATTGTCCGTGAGATCGCGGGCGGCACACCGCGCTGCCGGTTCACGCTCCTGGATGTGCCGCTGATTTACCGGGTGCTCGACAAGCTCTTGAACAAAGTGGCGCCTTTCAAGCGCATTGCCATCCTCAAGAACAACCTGGAGCATTTCCGCAAGCTGGATACGCTGGTGGTGCCTGAGCGCACCAGCCTGATGCTGCGCGAGGTCTTTGGCCTGACCCACCTGAAGATGGTCCGCGTCTGCCACGGCGCCGGTGACAGGGACGTGGCCTGGTCTGACAATATCTCCAAATTCGACTATGTTTTCCTGCCGGGCGACAAGCACCGCGACCGCATGATTGCGCTTGGTATCGTACAGCCGGAAAACAGCGCCGTGATCGGCTACATGAAGTTTGACGCGCTGGCGGAAGAGAATATCGTCCACCGCCCGTTCAAGAACCAGCGCCCGATCGTGCTCTATAATCCGCACTTCGACCCTTACCTGTCGTCCTGGTTCACCATGGGCGAAGATGTGTTGGATTATTTCGCGAACAACAAGGATTTCAACCTGATCTTCGCGCCGCATGTGATGCTCTACAAGCGCCGCATCCATACATCGCTGACCAACCGGGTGGTACGCTGGCGCAAGGATATCGCAGAGCGTTTCAAGCACTGCGACAATATCCTCATCGATACCGGCAGCCCAGCCTGCCTGGATATGACCCACATCCGCTCTGCCGACATTTACCTGGGTGATGTCTCCAGCCAGGTGTATGAATTCATCGCCCGTCCGCGGCCCTGCATTTTCCTGAACGGGCACGGCGCAGATTGGCAGCGCGACCCCAAATACAAGTTCTGGACGCTCGGCCCTGTCGCGTCCTCGATTGAGGAACTCGACCGGGCCTTGAAGGACGCGCTTGAAAACCCGCACGCCTACCGGGCGGAGCAGCAGATGCTGTTCAAGTCTTCAATCGACCTTCAGAAAAAGTCATCCGCCCAGCGGGCCGCCGAGGCCTATTGTAACTTTCTGGGGCTAGACACGTGTCAACCTGTACCACTGAAAAAATACGGGTAATTGTCCTTGCTGGCCGGCGCCCGGAGGGCGATCCGGTCGCGGACATGTTCCACATCAAATACAAGGCCGCAGCCCACATAGGTGGGCGCGCCATGCTCAACCGTGTCATCGACGCCCTTGATGCATCGGGCCGCGTGTCGGAAATCTTTATCCTGACCCAGTCACCCGACGACATGGCGGCCCTTGATGATTTTGAAGCGCTCAAGGCTCGCCAAGACGTAACCTTCGTGGCCAGCGGCGATTCCATCTGTGGCAGCATCGTCGACTTCCTGGACAGCCACCCAAGCGACCAACCAACCCTTGTGACCACCTGTGACCATGTGCTGCTGACCGGTGGCGACATCATAACCTTCCTTGACAGCCAGCCTGCGGGATCTGATATCGCCGTGGGGCTGGTGGCAGCGGAAACCGTGCTCGCCAAACTGCCAACCGCCCGGCGCACCTGGCTGAAGTTCGCGCGCGGCGCGGCCTATACCACCTGCAACCTGTTCCTTCTGAAGGGCCCGCGTGCCCGCGCTGTCCTCGCCTTCTGGGCCGGGGTGGAGCACAACCGCAAGCGCGTCTGGCGGCTGGCCTGGTACTTCGGCCCGCTGCTTTTTATCGCCTTTGGCTTGCGGCTCTTGAGCCTGGAGGCCGCTTTCAGCCGCGCCTCGCGCTCGATCGGTGCCAGGGTCAGCCCGGTCATCCTCAAGGAGGCCCGTTTGTCCATCGATGTGGACAAGCCCAGTGATGTGGAAATCGCCCGCGAGATTCTGGATACCTGAGTCATGAAGTCCCAACGCCTTGTCATCTTCGATCTGGACCGCACCATTGTCAGATTTGGCACCTACACGCCTTTCCTTCTGTGGCACGCCTGGCACTATGCGCCCCACCGCCTGTTGCTGGCACCCGTGATGCTGCTGGCGATGGCGGCCTACAAGCTGAAGGCTTTCTCCCGCAGCCGGCTCAAGGAAATCATGTTCACGCTAATGGTTGGCAGAAGGCCGGTCAGCCATCTGGAGGAGGCGTCCGACGCCTTCGCCGCCATGATCGTGCGCGAGAAGTGCTACACTGATGCCCTTGAAGCCATCGAACACCACAAGGCTGATGGTGACATCCTTGTGCTGGCCACCGCCAGCTATGAAATTTACGCCGCCCCCATCGCGCGCGCGTTGGGGTTCGATCATCTGGTGGCCACCGCCCTTGTGGTTGAAGGCGGCACGGTGCTCCCCCGCCTGGACGGCGACAACTGTTACGGCACCGCCAAGCGCGCCATGATCGAGGATCTGATCAAGGTGCAAAAGCTGGAGGGCCTTGAGACCCTCTTCTATACCGACGACCATAGCGATATCCCGACGCTTGATAGGGTGGATGCCGCCGTTGCGGTGAACCCGACCCGCAAACTGCGGCGCTACGCCGACCGTCACCACCGGGTGACCATCGCCATCTGGCACTGACCTTCGTCCCATCCGCCAGCACACGCCGGTGACCATTTCTGTTTCTTGTTTTATTAACTTCTGCGGCTTATTCTGGCTGAAACCTCAGACAACAAGAATGACCAGGACAGCACGGTGCGCGCAGACAGTACAACGACCTTCCGCTCCCTTTATCCCTCCATCGAGCCTTTTGCGAGCGAGCGCCTCAAGGTAACAGGCGGGCATGAGATTTATGTGGAACAGTCAGGCAACCCGGTGGGCATTCCGATTGTGTTTGTGCACGGCGGCCCCGGTGGCGGCACCAGCCTGATCCAGCGCCGTTTCTTCAACCCGGCGAAATACCGCATCATCCTGTTTGACCAGCGCGGCTGCGGCAAAAGCCGTCCGCATGCGTCGCTCGACCATAACACCAGCCAGCATCTGGTGGCCGACATGGAAGTCATCCGGGACCATCTGAACATCGACAGCTGGTTCCTGTTTGGTGGCTCGTGGGGCAGCACGCTGTCGCTTCTTTATGGCCAGGCCCATCCTGAGCGCACCCGCGGCCTGATCCTGAGGGGCATTTTCCTGTCGCGCCAGCGCGAGCTGGACTGGTTCTACAAGGGCGGCACGAGTTCGATCTTCCCGGAAGCATGGGCGCGCTTCTCCCATCATATCCCGGAAGAGGAACGCCACGACCTGATTGGCGCCTACTATAAGCGCCTGGTGGACCCGGACTGGGAAGAAGACCGGCTGATCTACGCCAAGGAGTGGAGCCTGTGGGAAGGCAGCACCGTCACGCTGGTGCCGGACGAAGAACAGCG
>JBNKYQ010000089.1:0-10947 GCA_050300975.1 Kordiimonas sp. | reverse complement strand
GGCATTCGGGGTGGGCGATGTTGCGCTTCTGAAGCAGCTGTCGCAGCCGCCTCTGCTGGCCGCCGTTTCCATGTCCCGCGACGGGCATTTCCTGTCGGCGCTTCGCCGGAAGGGGGACCTTTCAGAACTGGTGGTCTGGTACGCGGATGCGGGGCTTGACGGCGCCGACGTGCTGCCATACGCGTTTGAAGACTTGAGCTGGATGGCCTGGGTTGGCGGTGGGCGGCTCCTCTTGTCGCTCAATGAACACGGGCTTGTGCTTTATGACGCGCACCTGCGGCGTCTGCGGCCGCTGATTGACGGCGAAGGCCCGCGGCCGGGCGAGCTGCCACCGGTACTTCTAAGTTCACTGCCTGACGATCCGCGCCGCATCCTGCTGCAGTGGGAAGACCCGGGTGTGCCGGGCTATCCGGCGGTTTACCGTGTGGATGCTGTCTCGGGTGCGAGCGAAAAGATCATCGGTGGCTGGAAGCCGGTGATCCGCTGGTGGGCGTCGCCGCAGGGCGAGGTGATCCTCGGGGAAGGGTTTGTTTCCCGGCGACACAAGCTGTTCGCTCCACGGGCTGACGGCAGCTGGGATATGATCACAGACCGCGATTATTTCGACGATGATGCTTTGGCTGTGTTGGCAGTTGAAACCGGCGGGGCGACTGCGCTTGTTCTGTCGTCCCACGACAGCGATACTCGCGCCTTGTGGCGGATGGACGCCAGGAGCGGCGAGTTCATGAAGAAACTGGCGGGCCATGACCGGTTCGATATAGTGGCCGCCATCCTGGACCCAGAAACAAACCTGGCGGTGGGAGCCACCTATGAAGATGACGGCGTTGAAGATATGGTCTGGGCCGCTGCCCACCGGGACCGCACACGCGAGATGGCAGCGCGGGCAGGGATGGCATCCCTTTCTCTGGTGTCTGCCAGCGTGGACGGCAGGCGGCAACTTTACCGGGCACCGCTGAAGCACGCGCCGTCGCGCTATTTCCTGTATGACGGGGAAGTCGACCAGCTCATGCCACTGCCCTATGATGCGGCGGACGAGACCCTGCCATCGCCCGGCACCAAGGGGGTCTGGATTGACCTGCCGAAAAGCAAGGGCAGCATGCATGCGCTTATCAGCAAGAGCCACACGCGGCGGGCTGTAGTGCTGGTGCACGGCGGGCCTGTGAAGCGGGTGACGGACACCTACAACCCGTTCGTTAGCTGGCTTGTGGCTAATGGCTACAGCGTGCTGCAGCCGAACTTTCGCGGCTCCAGCGGTTTTGGCGAGAAATGGCGGCGCGCCGGGTATGCCGAATGGGGCCATGACATGCAGGATGATGTCCGCACCGCAACAGAATGGTTGATCGACCAGGATATCGCGGAAAAGGGCCGGATCTGTGTGGTGGGTGGGTCCTATGGCGGCTATGCGGCACTGATGTCCGCTATCAAGGATGATGACCTGATCGGCTGTGCGGTTAGCCTGAACGGCGTGACCTCGATCGAGCTTTTGATCCGCCAGTTGCAGGAGGGCCGGTTCCATATGCTGACTGTGCCGCGCATCCAGGGGCGCCTGTCCAAGTGGGCGCTCAGGCGTCGGTCCCCGCTTAACCGGGCGGACCTGGTGCGGGTGCCGGTGCTGTTGTTGCACGCCACCCACGATACCAACGTGCGGTTCGAGCAAGGTCAATTGATGCACACGGTGCTTACGCGCCTCGATAAAGAACATAATTTCATCGTTCTGGAGGGTGCCGAGCATCAGCTGAAGCGGGCTGTCGACAAACGTATCTACTATCAGAGCGCTTTGAACTTCCTTGACGCCCATATAGGCCAGCGTGCGGCAAAATAACCTTATGACAGACTTGCCGAGCGGTGGGGCCGGTGGCTAGAATAGAAGAAGGTACCTGCAATGATGCAGGGCCAGGTTCAGGTGTGGTTGCGGCAAGCGTGGTAAACTCCAGTAAGCTTAGTGGTTGGATGAAAAGACAAGCGGCAGGATTGCTGTGTCTTGGCATGCTGCCATTTGCTGCTGTTAGCGCAGACGATGCCGCCCGCCCCATGAAGGTGATCATGCCGCTTTGGGGGCCAAGCATCCAGGCGGACGGAACAGGCATGTTTGTTGACCTGTTCAAATTTGTGCTGAAGGGCTATGAAGACAGATACGAGATCGACTATGTCAGCTATGACAAGGCTTTGCGCCTGCTGCTCTATAGTGACGTAGACTGCGCCTATCCGGTCAGCAAGAAAACCATCATGGTTTCCATGCAGCACACAGACCCCACCCAGATGGTCCAGTCGCTTCCGGTGCTTGTGTCCAAAACCTATGTCTTCTCCCGCCCGGGCGAGCCGGTTTTCAGCAGCATGGCCGACTTGAAAGACAAGCTTCTGATCCAGATCAGGGGCGAAAATTATAACCATAATTTCAAGACCGCCCAGGCACGCTTCTGGAACGTAGACACAGAACCGGAAAAGGTACGCGTGCTTCTGGAAGGCCGCGGCGATGCCATGCTCGGCAGCATGCCGGAAATTCTGATTTCCTTCGCCGAACTGGGCGTTGATATGCCGCCTTATGACCCTGACTTTTCGGTGCTGGACTATAATAACGCCATGACCTGCCGCAGCTCGGCTGAGGCGCAGTCGCTGGTGGATTTGTTCAACAGGCGGATTCGTGAAACCGTCCAGGATGGCAGCCTCCGGGCGCAGGCTGTCGACAATGGTGTGCCTGAGTTGGTGGTGGATGCATTCCTGCCAACGCTGTCACGCTGACAATCCTTTTCTTATTCGCGCACATCCATAGAAAAATGGCTTATTTGAGCCGATTTTGCTTCCCGCCTACCCGGATTTGTGGTTTGTAATATCGATACTTTCCAGCAAGAGAAAGCCCAAAACCAATCAATGGGGAGCGGCCGCGTAAGCAACCATCAGCGGCCCAAGAGAATATAAAAGGGGTAGAAATGTCCGACACAGTTGTATCGACCGAAGGGTCGCAGCAGAGGGAGCTATTGGGCCATCCAATCGGCCTGTCCATCTGCTTCCTGACCGAAATGTGGGAGCGCTTTTCCTACTATGGCATGCGCACCATTTTGGTCCTTTATCTGGTGAAATATCACCTGTTCAGCGCTGAAAAAGCCAGCATGATCTACGGCGCTTATGCCGGCCTGGTTTATATGATGCCGATCCTTGGTGGCTATCTTGCCGACCGGTATCTTGGCAGCCGCAAAGCAGTAACTTACGGCGCCATCCTGCTTGTGGCAGGCCACGGTTTGATGGGTTTCCATGGGCCAGCGGCTTTCATGGACGGCGAAACCGTTGTTCGCGATGAGTTTTACATCAATCTGTTCTTCTTCTCACTCGCTCTCATCATCACAGGCGTGGGCTTCCTGAAGGCTAACATCTCCACGATTGTTGGTGCTCTCTATGGACCGAATGATGCGCGCCGCGACGGCGGTTTCTCCATTTTCTACATGGGGATCAACCTTGGCTCATTCATTTCCACACTGCTTGTTGGCTATGTGGGCGAAGCTTATGGCTGGAACTATGGCTTCGGCCTTGCCGGTATCGGAATGTTGTTCGGCCTTCTTGTGTTCCTGTGGGGCCAGAAGTTTCTGGATGGCCGTGCTGAACCTCCAAAGCCTGAAGTCCTGAAGGAAAAATCGCCAATCGGCCTGAACAAGGAGGTTTCGATCTACCTCTTTGGTATTGCGCTTGTTGGGATCAGCTGGATTCTTATTCAGTATCAAGAGTTTGTCGGCACCCTTCTGGGGCTGGCGGGCTTTATCATGCTCGGCATCATCCTTGTTTACGGTTTCACGCAGTGTGACAAAGTCGCGCGTGAACGCCTGATGGTTGCTTGTTTCCTCATTGCTGTTCAGTCGGTCTTTTGGGCTCTCTTTGAGCAGCAGGCTGCCAGCCTGACGCTGCTTGCGGACCAACAGTTCGACCGTAATGTGATGGGTTTCGACATCAAGGCCTCTCAGGTTCAGTTCATGAACCCGTTGTTCATTGTCATTCTGGCACCGCTATTTGCTTGGGCCTGGGTGGCTCTGGCGAACAAGAAGCTTGAGCCATCAACGCCTGCCAAATTCGGCATTGCGATGCTGATGATCGGCCTAGGCTATATCGTATTTTCTTGGGGCATGAGCCTGGATGACAGCACGAACAAAAGCTTCTTCTGGCTGTTCTTCATCTATCTGTTCCTGACCATGGCTGAGCTGTGCCTGAGCCCAGTGGGCCTTTCTATGGTAACCAAGCTGAGTGTGCCGAAGATCGTAGGCATGCTGATGGGTACCTGGTTCCTCTTCACAGCCCTTGGGAACTATGTTGCAGGTTGGATCAGCGCCCTCACGGGTGGTGGTGGCCATGGTGCGGATTCTGGTACGCTCGATATCGTTGCCACAATGGACGTATATTCCACTATCGGCTACTTGAGTGTGGGCGTGGGTGTCTTCATCCTGCTGGTTACCCCGCTTCTGCGCAAGGGCATGCACGGCGTTCACTAGGCGCCAGCAAAGTGATTGTTTGACGGGGCCTGCGGGCCCCGTTTGCATTTGGGAAACGGTGGGGGTATCGCTGGGCGCTTCCCGAAAAAGAAAATATACCGCTTCAAGCTGTTCACCGATCATGTGCGCCAAATCATGGATAAGGTGCTGGCTGACCCGACCTGGAAAAAGATCATACTGCGGCGGGCGAATGCGCTGTACCCGCATCTGTCGCTTGAGATCGCGCAGTAGTTGGGCGCCTGGATTTCCGACTATGAAAAGAAAAAGCGCGCCAGGGGCTCGGGCGGTTCTGGGTCTATTAGGCCGTCATTGCATCGGCATGAAGGTCAGCTGCTCGGGCGGGACATACTTGTGTAAGATCGCCGTGTAGCCTTCCGTGCTCTGGAAGGCTTCAATGGCTGTATCGATGGCATCCACCGTTGACTTCGGCACCGTCAGCTTCGACAGGATGAAGTGGATATAGTCGTCATTGAGTGTGACGGGATGCACGCCCACTTTATCAAGCGCATTCATGCCCTTGAGGATATGGATGCCGTTGAACAGGTCATTGAACACCACATCCACCCGGTCCTTCACCAGCCAGGTAAACAGAACCTCATATTCGGGCGTCTGCAGCATATGCTTGCGCAGCTTCGGGTCGGCCTTATAGAGGGCCGCGAACTCGTCGCCGTACCAACTGCCCAGCAGCACGCCGATCCGGTGCTTGCCCGAAACCACATCAGCTAGTGACATCACCTTGCCTTTTTCCAGGTCTTCCTTGCGCATGAACATCACCATGGTTTCGCGCCTGTAGGGCCTGCTGAACCAGGCATATTGTTCGCGCTCGGTCATGCGCGACGCCCCAAGCGACCCGTCGATAGTGCCGAACTTGATGGCCAACAGGGTCCGTTTCCAGGGCATCACTTTAAGGTCAAACTCACAGCCAGCTGCGGCGAAGGTCTCGCGCAACAGCTCAATATCCAGCCCTGTCGGGACACCGTTTTCATCCCGGTAGTGATAAGGCTGCCAGTCGAAGAAGGCGATGGTCAGTTTTTTGGTGCATGCCGCGCCTTGGGCAGTCGCGGGAAGGGAGAGAGTGAATAGGATACTCACAACAAGGAACAGTGCTGCATGTCTGGTCATGGCTTTTCCCCGAAGTAAGGGGAAATGATAGCATATTTCGCCGTGTTTTGGGAAAGAAGATGCGCGCTAAAGGCTATGAGCCGGCAAACTTTTCAAGGAGCGCGATAGGTAGGTAGCGCTCAGTAATCCTATCGATTGTGCCATCTTTCCTTAAAGTGGCAATGGCCTGGTTTATGGCGGCGACGTCTGGTTCTGCCAGCGTTTTGCGGCTGAACAGGATATGGACGTCATTCACATGCACGGCAAAGGGCAAAAGCTGGATATTGCCGCTGCCGATTGTCCGTTCCGCCACGTAGCGTCCTCCCGCGAAGTCGTTGACGGCGATATCCACCAGGCCTGCCTCAAGCGCCCTGAACAGGGTCTCAAAATCTTCAAAAGTCTTGATGCGGGCCCTGAAGGCGGCGTCTGCTGCACGTGTTTCCTCGAATGCAGGGCCGTACCAACCTCCCAGCACGACGCCGATGCGCAGCGGTGAGCTCGCCAGGTCTTCAAACGATTGAGGTCTGTCTGCTTCGGATAGGTTTTCACGTACGAATGCAGCGATTATTTCGCTGCGTACCGGGGCTGAATAATAGCCGTAAGCGGCCCGGTCTTCGGTGAAGGAGACATTGGGCATGCCGTCGAGCGCACCAAGCTCGACATCCCGGAGCGCCCGTTTAAACGGCATCCTGAGGATATGAAGGCTGCAGCCCGCCTTGCCGAAGATGGCTGCCATCAGTTCAATATCCAGGCCAGAGGCGAAGCGGTCGCCTTCCCAGATGGTGTAGGGTGGCCATTCGATGGCGCCCAGCGTGATGGTCCTGTCGCAGCCGTCAGCGCTTGCGGGGGCTGCAAAGGCAGCCAGCCACACAAGGAACAGGGCTTTCAGAATAGCGCGGCAGGTCAAATATGGTCTCCTCTCGCCCGAATAGTGACCCTGAGGGGCTTAAATATGTGTGAACAATTCCATGCAATGGGTCTGCTGGTTTGGTTCAGTCAGGGCAGCATCAGGATGCGGTCGTACCGGTAGACATAGATTTTGCCCCGGTCGTTGATATCAATGCGCCAGAATAGGGTTTCGCCCGCCGAAGTGCGCCAGTCCTTCAGCAGGAAATCCATCGCGTGCGGGCCTGCTTCCTCCCGGACCACCAGGTGGAAGCCGATCATCCGCTTGCTGCGTTGGCTGAAATAGTAAGTCAGCTGCGCGCCTGCGGCTGTGGTGCCGCTGACAGTGAAGGCAAGCTCATCGGCGAATTCCTGTACGGTGACTTCAGGATCGATGGTCTCTAGCTCATTGGCCGGGAACAGCGCCCGCCGGTGGAACTGGTGGCCGTGCACGAAGGCTGCCATGGCGGGCGCGAGCGTCCGGCGCTCGCCGTCCTCGCCCTCAAACCAGATGGTGCCATCGGTGTCCCCGTAGGTGACTGTGCCATCTTCGCCGACCATGGTGAAACGGGCATCGCCAGTGGCTGGTTTGCCGACCCGGCTTGTGACCTCTGCCTCATAGGTTCGGCCTTCCACACTGACATGTGCATGGGCTTCAATGCGGCCAATGTCCTTGGCCTCACTTGCCCACCCCATGGCCTCTGCCGCTTCCTGGAACAGGGCTTCAGGTGTCGGCAGGTCCACCGGCTGTGCCGAGGCGCGAACGGTGGCTGAAAACAGAAGAAAGCAGATCAGAAACAGACGAAAGGGCATGCCAAAATTCCTTGGTGTCAGAGAATCGCAACCTACCACAGCAGCCGCTCTTAAAACAGCGTCGCCTTGGACGCTCGGTTCATCCCGCAGGGGGAACGCTTCACCGATCTCAACCAAAGTTGAGGCGCTTTTTGATGACTCCAATTATTTGCCTTGTTAGGCTCCCGCCACACGCCGCCATGGGACAGGGCGGCAACATGGAGAGAGACGTATGAAAAATGCATTGACGCGGCCCGCCTGGCTGCGCTCAGGGCTCGCCATCACCGCTATGGGGCTTGCGCTTGCCGCATGTCAGCCTGGTGAAGAGCAAGGCGAGTTCGTCGAGATCAACAAAGACCCATTCCCGTCCAGCTATGCACCGCTGGCAAGCAAACCAACGCTTATAACCAACGTTACCATCCTTGATGGCAAGGGCGGCCGTATTGACGGCGGCTCAATCCTGATGGAAGGCGGCGACATCAAGGCCGTTGGCCAGACACTGGAGGCGCCAGAGGGCGCTGAGGTGATTGACGGCACGGGCCGCTGGGTTACCCCTGGCATCATCGATACCCACAGCCACCTGGGTGTTTACCCAAGCCCTGGCGTGCGCTCGCACTCTGACGGTAACGAAGTGGGTGAGCCGGTAACCGCTGACGCATGGGTCGAGCATTCCAACTGGCCGCAGGATCCGGGCTATATCCGTGCCGCGGCTGGCGGCATCACCGCGCTTCAACTGCTGCCGGGTTCCGCGAACCTTGTGGGCGGCCGGTCGGTCGTTCTAAAGAACGTGCCGGGCCGCGTGGCGCAGGACATGAAGTTCCCGGGCGCCCCTTACGGCATGAAGATGGCGTGCGGTGAAAACCCGAAACGCGTTTACGGCGAAGGCAAGAACAGCCCTGAGTTCCGCCCTCACACCCGCATGGGTAACGTGGCGGGCTACCGCGCGGCCTGGGCCGAAGCGCAGGATTACCAGCGTGCCTGGGACAAGTATGAGCGCGACTATAAGGCGGGCAAGGATGTCCTGCCGCCGAAGCGCGACCTGAACCTTGAGACGCTCGCGGGCGTCCTGCGGGGTGAAATTCTGGTGCACATGCACTGCTACCGCGCCGACGACATGGGCACCATGCTCGATGTGATGAAGGAATTTAACTACAAGATCTCCAGCTTCCACCACGCGGTGGAAAGCTACAAGATCGCTGACAAGCTGGCGGAAGACGGTGTCTGCTCCAGCATGTGGGCCGACTGGTGGGGCTTCAAGATGGAAGCCTATGACGGTATCCGCGAGAATATCCCTATGGTCCACAAGGCTGGCGCATGCGCGATTGTCCATTCGGACAGCGACAGCGGTATCCAGCGCCTGAACCAGGAAGCCGCCAAGGCCCTGGCTGATGGACGCCGCGTAGGCATCGATATTTCAAAAGCGGACGCGTGGCAGTGGCTGTCGCTCAATCCTGCGAAGTCGCTCGGCATTGACGACAAGACAGGCACGCTTGAAGCGGGCAAGGATGCAGACGTGGTGCTGTGGTCCGGTGATCCGTTCAGTGTTTATACCAAAGCCGACATGACCTTCGTGGACGGTGCGGTGACGTTCGACCGACATGATCCTTCCCGCCAGCCGGTGATGGATTTCGAACTTGGCCAACCAGGTGAAGGAGACGTGAAATGAGGACGATTAAATCTCTCATGGGCGCCTCCCTGGTTGCCCTGATGACAGCTGGCGCAAGTGCTGAAGATATCGCCATCACGGGCGGTACAGCCTTCACCGATGGCGGCAACGGCAAGGTGGAAAATGCCACCGTGCTGATCCATGACGGCAAGATCCAGTCTGTGACAGCAGGTGGTGCTGTCCCCGCGGGCTATCGTGCGGTAGATGCAAGCGGCAAGTGGGTTACTGTGGGCTTCATGGTATCCGGCAGCAACCTGGGTCTTATGGATGTGCCGCTTTCGGGCAACCTTAACGACGCCCGCACGGACGCCAAGAACAGCATGGGCCTTGAGGTCAAATACGCCTTCAACCCGGCGTCGACCCTGATCCCGATCACCCGCATTGAGGGGGTGACCCGGGCGGTTACCGGTTTCTCCGGCTCCAAGGACATGTGGCGTGGCCAGAGCGCTGTTGTGGCGCTCGCGGGCGACGACATGATCGTTGCTGACCATGTGGCGCTTTCCATTGATATGGACGAAGGCGCAGCCCGGTCGAATGGTGGTAGCCGCGCAGCCCTTTGGGACAGCGTGATCACCACCCTTGAAGGCGCACGCCCGAATGGTGATGACGACAAGGACGACGACAAGAAGGACAAGAAACCCAAGTATGACAGTGGCAAGGTCGCTCTTGAGCGCGTCATGAAGGGTGAGGTGCCGCTTCTTGTGGAAGTCGAGCGCAAGGCTGACATCCTGAATGTCATTGAGCTGAAGAAGCGGTTCGGCATCAATGTGGTGATCACATCTGGCGCTGAAGCCTGGATGGTGGCGGATGAGCTCGCTGCTGCCGGTATTCCGGTGGTGATGGACCCAAGCCGCAACCTGCCGGAAGACTTCGATACGCTGGGCAACACCAGCGCGGCCGCAGGCCGCTTGCATGCGGCGGGCGTGAAGGTTGCCTTCATGGCGCCTGACACGCACAACAGCCGTCTGGTAATCCAGAACGCGGGCATCGCGGTTGCCATGGGCATGCCGTGGGACGCGGCAGTTGATGCCATCAGCAAGAACCCGGCCGAGATTTTCGGCGTGGCGGGAAGCTACGGCACCATGACAGCCGGCAAGGACGCTGATGTGGTCATCTGGAACGGTGATCCGCTCGAGCTGATGACCAGCGCCGACGCGGTATTCATCCGCGGCGAGCAGATCGCCCTTGAAAGCCGCCAGACCAAACTCAGGGATCGCTACATGGACCTGCCACGGTCGCCGGCCTACAACAAATAGGCAGAGCATAGAGTTTGAAAGCCGGGGTTATGCCCCGGCTTTTTTATAAGAGAGACAGGAGGCAAGAATGCGAGGACTGATTATTGGGGGCCTGCTGGCCACCGCCGTGGCCACTGCCGCGTGGGCGGGAGACATGGCTGACAAGTTTACGGCCACAGCCGGGCAGGGGGTGAATGTATCTTATTATGTTCTGGATGAACGCGGCGGCACCGCCGATCATGCCGGTGACAAGCTTTTCCAGTCCACGCCTGTGCGCATCGCGAGTGTTACAAAAACCTTTGTCGCGGCCACAGCACTGCGGTTGGTGGAAGAGGGCAAGTTGGATATCAGCCAGCCTATCAACAGCTATATCGACAAGCGGTTTGACGACCTGCTGACGTCAGACGGCTATGACACGTCGGCGATCACGGTGAAACATATCATGAGCCACACAGGCGGCCTGGTCGACCATACCCACGGCAAGCCTTTCTTTGACACGGTCCTTGCGGACCCTGCTCACCACTGGACGCGGGAGGAGCAGATCAAGGGTGCTGTTGATTGGCTCGACCCCCTCGGCGCGCCGGGTGAGAAGTTCAGCTATTCTGACACCGGTTATGTGCTTCTGGGGCACATCATTGAAAAGCAAACCGGCCTCACGCTCGCCGCCGCCGTGCGGCAGTATCTGGCGCTCGACAGCCTTGGCCTGAAGAACACCTATTGGGAATTGGTGGAAGAAAACGCCGACGCTGAAGCGCGGCGCGCGCACCAGTATTTCCAGGGCATGGACACCTTTAGC
>JBNKYQ010000088.1:0-11061 GCA_050300975.1 Kordiimonas sp. | reverse complement strand
GCCGGCCACACTGAGCGTGCGCACCGGGAGCCAGTGTCGTACCAGTGTGCGCACTACCTGCGCTCTGGCTGTGCCAACTGGGTCATCCTTGTGGCCTTGGGCCATGGCTAGCCAGGTCATTGCGCTAGGCCAGACCGAGAAGGCTGCAAGGCCATAAAGACCAAGGCAGGCGACAATGATGGCGAGGCCCGAGAAGGCAGCGAACAGCTTGGCTTGCGCGTCTTCGCTGGCATACTGGGCCCACAGCATGTCCGATACATAGGAATGCGCGAGCGGCGTCGTCGGCACATGTTCGCGCCACACCCTTTCAATGTCTGCCATAAGGCCGGACACATCATTTGTTTCAAAGTCTATGGTGGCAGCACCAAAGGCATTTGGCATCACCCAGTAGGCCGAAGGACGCACACCGAACTTCAGGGACCGGAAATAGATGTCTGGCACAACGCCAACGACCGTTAGCTCATATTGGCCGGCCCGGAACACGTCCGTGCGAAGCGTTTGACCGATGGCCGCCTCTGGCGAGGCAAGACCCATCTGCTTCACGGCAGATTCATTCAGGATAATGCTGGCCTGGCCGACGCGATCTTCCCCTTCGGGAATGGGGGTGATTTCGTCGGTACCAAAGTCAGGGCTGAAAGTACGGCCTGCAATGGGCTGGATACCGTAGGCTTCCAGAAAGCCGAAGCCAAAGGAATGGTAGTTCAGAACCACGCCTTCTGAGCCGTCTGCGGCTTTTGTACCGTCCGCCAATTGGAACCAAGTGTTGTTTTCATTGTCCTGGCTGGGCACCTCGGACGAAAGCACAACACTTTTCACACCCGGCAGTTTCCGAAGTTCCTGCACGACGACCTGGGCTTGATCAGCTGATGGCAGATCATCGATGCTGGTGACGGCAAGCTTGCCTTCGTGGCTGTAGCCCACGTCCTTGCTTTTGGCATATGTCGTCTGGCCGTAGATCACCGCTGTACACATCACCATGCCAATGGAGATGGCGAACTGGAACACCACCAGCGCAGATCGGAAAGTGGAGGCACCGCCCACGTCGGACGATTTGTTTGCCTTGAGGATACGGGCAGGCAGAAAACGCGACAGGAAAGCTGCGGGATAGCTGCCGGACAATAGCCCCACCACCACGGCAACAGCTGCAAGCGACAAGAGGAGCGGCAGGTCCCCAAGCACGTCAAACGATAGGCTTTTGCCGATCGCGTCATTATAAAGCGGCAACGCCAGCTCAACACCCACAAAGGCGAACAGAAGACCAAGGGCCGCAATCGCCACGGCTTCACCCAGGAACTGCATCGCCACCTGTCGCCGCGTGGCCCCCATTACTTTCCTCAGCGCAACCTCCCGCGCCCGTTTGGAAGCCTTGGCGGTCGACAGGTTCATGAAGTTGATTGAGGCAATAAGCAGGATCAGGAATGCCACGCCCGAGAACGTATAGACCATGTTGATGTCGCCCATGGGCGTCAAGTCACCGATATTGCCGGCGTCCCGGCGGGCATGGAGATGCAAGTCCAGAAGCGGCATCACGTTGGGCTTGATATAGTCGCTTGGCTTGCCGGGCAGGTCCGTACGCTCAGTGAAGGGACTTTCCGTGTCAATCCAGTTGGTGTAACGCTCCTTCAGGTCTGCGGCCGTCTTGCCATCGCGCAGCTTGAAATAGGTGAAGACATTCACGCTGGTCCAGGTGTTCAGGATGTTGGGCGCGAAATCGAACATGGTCGGGTCCATCAGGACAACGACCCCAAGAGACATATGAGAGTTCTCAGGGATATCCTTGATCACCCCGGTAATCTGCGCCTCCATGGGTTGCCCCTGCATGCAGCAGAAGGTCATGGTTTCGCCGACCACGTCTGTGCGCCCAAAATACTGGATCGCCAGCTCTTCCGTCAGCACTGTGTCTAGTGGCTTGGTAAAACCGGTTTCTGCGCTGCCCGCAGCGAACGGCAGGTCAAAGATCTTGAAGAAGCTGCCATCAACGAAGGTGATCTGTTCCGTAAAGGCATCGCCGTCCTTCAAAACGGTGGTGGTGTTGTTGAAAAGGCGTACGCCTTCTTCCACCTCGGCGCTGGCGTAAGTCTTGAGCATATCCTTGATACGCCCCGCAGACCGTACCGTCAGGAAGGGTGGGCGGTCGGGCGGATAGAAAGCGGAATGGATGCGCACCACCTTGTCGGCATTCGGCAGCCAGCGGTCAAACGTCAGTTCGTCGCGCACGTAAAGAAGAATGAGGATGCAGCTCATCATGCCGATGGCCAGGCCAAACACATTGATGGCCGAAAACAGTCGGTTCTTCATGATATGCCGCCAGGCGGTCAACAGATAATTTCTAAACATGATGATATCCTCGCTTCTTTTCTTATTCGTATCTCAGCGCCTTGATCGGGCTGCCGCGTGCCACCCTCAGCGTATGGCCAATGATGGTTGCCCATGCCACAGCCAGCACCAGAAGTCCTGCGGCCACGAACGGCCAGGGCGTCAGGCCGATGCGGTCGATAAAACCTTCAAGCCACTGGCTGAGGGCATACCAGGCCAGCGGCCAGGCGATCAGGTTGGCAATCAGGATGGGCGTGGAAAACTGCCAGATCAGAAGCTGCACGATGTTGCGGCTTTTCGCCCCCAGCACCTTGCGGATGCCGATTTCCTTGGCCCGACGCTCGGTCGCGAGGCCCGCCAGGCCATAAAGGCCCATCACAGCAATCACGGTCATCACCGCAGCGCTGAACATAAGGAGCCAGCCCTGGCGACGGTCGTTATCGTAATATTCGGCAAATGCCTCATCGATGAACTGACGACGGATCGGCAGGTCGGGGAAGAAATCACGCCAAACGCGGTCAATTTCCGACAGGGTTTCCGCCATATTCTGGCGGCTTACCTTGAGGACAATATGGCGATATTCGTGCGGGCCGACCCAGTAGTAAGTTGGGCTGGGCTCAGAGCGCGCCGACCGTGTGCGCAGGTTTTCCACCACGCCAATGATGGTGGACGTGAAATCGCCAAAGGTGTGCGCTTCCTGGCCGATCGCATCTACCGGGTTGGTAAAGCCAAGCGACCGTGCAGCAATATCATTGAGGATGATGGCCCCGGACGCGCCCTTGTCAGGGTCAGTGACCAGGTCCGCCTCACGGTTCTTGTCGAAAAAACGGCCCGCCAGCAATTTGACATCCAGCATCGGCAGCAGTTCCGGCGACATGGAGAAACGGCGAATATCGATGCTTTGACCGTTGCTGAGCCTGAGGCCGTTCCAGTTGTTATAATTGTGGCCTGGCATGCCATGCGACGCCGCGACCGCTTCCACGCCTTCGAGTTTGGCAAGCGCTTCACGGAAGGATTGCTCCCGGCTAAGTACTACCGGGCGGGCGATCCCGCTGATTTCCACCAACTGGCCGCTTTCAACGCCCGTCGTTTGGGATTTCGCGTAATTGGCCTGCATGAAAACAACCAGGCAGGTGGCCAGAAGGCCGATGGTTGCGGCAAACTGCATCACGATGAGCATGCTGCGGAAGCGGCTGCCCACACGCGGCTTGATGCCTGAAAGATAGTCCACCGGACGGAAGCGGATGGCCACCAACGAAGGATAAAGGCCGCACACCGCACCAACGCCGATGGTACCCAGAACCAGAACCGCCAGCATGCCGGGTTCATAGATCAGATCGCTCGTCAGGGACCGGTTCATCAGGTCGCTGAAGGTTGGCAACAGCGCTTCGGCCAGAACCACGCCAAGGAGCATGGCCAGGAAGGTCAGGGAGATGGATTCGATCAACACCTGCTGCGTCAGGTGGCGCGCTTCCGCGCCCAGGGCTTTCCGGATGGCAACTTCGCGCACCCGTTTCATGGCCAGCATGGTGCCCAGGTTGGTGACATTGATCACCGCGATCGCGAGGATCAGGAAGGCAATAACACCGGCGGCAATCAGGTTGGCGATACTGCCACGGCCACCGCCTGTGTATTCGCTCCTGAGGTGGGCATCCACCGCCTTCGTCAGATGGAATTCATGCTGTGGCTTGATGCCACGGTCGATGCGGTCCTTGTAGCGGTTGGATGGACCAACGCGGAGCGCCAGGTCATTCATCTGCTGTGCCACCAGGGCCGGGTCCGCCCCTTCCCGCAGCCGGACATAGGTCGGGCCAGAGAAAGACCCCCAGCTGGTGAGCCGCCAGGGCTGGTGGCTGAACACCTGTGTTGTGGCTGGCACAAACGCGCGAATCTCAAGGTCTGAAGCCCGCGGCCAGTCCGGCATCACGCCAGTTACTTTCAGCGTATGCTCGCCGTCGATCTTGACCAGTCGCCCAAGCGGGGAGGCTTCGCCGAAAATGCGGCGCGCGTCTTCCTGGGACAACACGATGGAATCTGGGTTATCAAGCGCGGTCGCGGTATCTCCTTCGATCAGCTCAATGCCCATTAGGTCGAAAACGCCCGGGTCCGCAATGGTGACTTCCTGCTCATAGGCCTGGCCGTCAACCGCCAGCGCAACTCCGTCACCCAGAAGCCGCGAGAACTGCTCGATATCATCGATCTGCTCGGCAAACACGGCGGCTGCCACGGGCTGGACAGATTCGTCATCGCTCGCGAAATTACCGTCCCGGTCGTACGACAGGGTCTGGATGCGCATGACACGGTCGTTATGGGGAATCCACCGGTCGTACGACAGTTCGAAATTCACAGAGAGAAGAATCAGCAGGCATGCCGCCAGTCCGACCGCAAGGCCGAATACATTGATCAGCGTATATTGCTTGTGTCGAAGCAGGTTCCTGATCGCTGTAGTCATATAATTCTTGAACATGATTTCCTCGATTAGCTGTCGTTAAAGCCGTCTCTCGCGGTCTTTATTTTTTTGGGGTGCTGGCGGGCCCACAAGAGGCAGGCCCGCTAACGTCTTTAGGGCAGATGCCTTATTCGTACCGCAGCGCCTTGATCGGGTTCGAGCGTGCCACCTTGGCGGCGTTGCCGCCTACAGTGATCCAGGCGATCAGCAGCGCGATCATCCCGGCCGCAAGGCAGAGCGGCACCAGCACCCAGTCATCCAACCGGTAAGGGAAGGTTTCCAGCCACTGCATCATGCCCCAGCTTGCAAGCGGCCAGGCAATCAGGTTGGCCAGCATCACAGGCTTGGAGAATTGCCACAGCAGAAGGCGCACGATGTCGAGGACGCTGGCGCCCATGACCTTGCGGATGCCGATTTCCTTGGTGCGACGTTCAGCCGTGAAGGAAGCCAGGCCATAAAGGCCAAGGCAGGCGATCACGATGGCAAGGCCGGCAAAGACACCCAGAATGATCGACTGGTTCGTCTCTTCAGTGAATTCCCGCGCCATGCGCTCGTCGACAAAGCCATACTCGTATGGCACGTCCGTAATCATCGATTTCCAGACGTTTTCCACTGCAGCGATCAGGTCTGCGCTGTCGCCTTCATAGCGTACTGTCAGGTTGCCATAGTAGCCGGGGTCAAGCATGTACATTTCAGGCCGGATCACCGTGCGGAGCGACTGGAAGTTCACATCCGGCACTACGCCAATGATCTTGACCGGGGCATCCACATTCTGGCCGATGCCAATCTTCACCATTTTACCAATGGCGTCCTCCGGGCTTCCGAACCCAAGCCGGCGCAAGGCACCTTCATTGACAATCAGCGCACCTTCACGGACCTCACCGTTTTCAATGTCATCAGCGTTTGGCATAATATCCGTTGAGAACTCGCGGGAGTAATTACGACCAGCAAGAAGCGGGATCTGGTAGGTTTCAAGGAAGTCATAATCGACATTCTGAGTGCCAATCAGAATACCTTGGCCAGAATCGTCACCCGGCACCTGAACCGTGCGGTTGCTTTCGTTACCGCTGGCGGGCGCATCACTTGTCAGCGATGTTGCCACCACGCCAGGCAGCCGAGCAATCTCTTCCTTCAGGGCATCCCGTTTATCGCTCACACCGGACCGGCCGATGTTATAGAGCACAAAGAGATTGTCCTTGTTGAAGCCCGGATCCAGGTTGGTGGCGTAATATTTCTGGCCATAGACAACGCCGGTGGACACCACCAGGGCAATCGAAATGGTGAACTGAACCACCACCAGCGCCGTCCTGAGCATAGCCGAGCCGCTGGACTCAGCCGACTTGTTGGCTTTCAGTACCCGCGCAGGCAAGAAGCCGGACAGCACAAGCGCCGGGTAAACACCCCCAGCAACACCAACGAAGCAGACAAGGCCCAAAAGGATGGCCAGTGTCACGCCGTCAGCGTAATTGAACACCAGGTCCTTGCTCACAAAGTCGCCAAAGAAAGGCAGCACCAGTTCCACCAGCACAATGCCAAACACCAGCCCAATAAGGGCAATCATCACGGATTCACCCAGGAACTGCAGAATAAGCTGACCGCGGCTTGCCCCCAGCACTTTCCGAAGCGCCACTTCACGCGCGCGCTGAGTGGACTTGGCCGTTGCCAGGTTCATGAAGTTGATGCAGGCAATCAGAAGGATCAGCCCTGCAATGGCAGAGAACAGCAGTACGTTGTCGATGCTGCCGGTCGGCTTCATCTCACCGCCTGCACGTCCTGCCGGATACAACTGGATATCAACCAGCGGCTGGGTGCTGTATTTGATGAAGCTGGAGGCATCCACTTTCTTGCCGCCGCTGAAAGATGGCGGGATTTCAATGTAGGCGTCCGTAAAGGCTGGCAGGCGGCTGTTGATCGTCTCGATCGATACACCCTCCTTCAGCTCGAAATAGACATAGTTGTTTACGCTGTACCAGTCTGCGAATTCCCATTGCTGGTCGACGAAATCTTTCTCGTCAATCATGGCAAGTGCCGTAAATTCCAGCACCGTGTTGTGAGGTAAATTCTTGAAGACGGCGCCAATGCGGTAGTCCCGCTGAAGATTATAGAGGTTGACCGTAATCACCTTGCCGATGGGGTCTTCATCGCCAAAATATTTCTGCGCCATTTCTTCACTGAAAGCCATGCTGGCATTGTCATTGAGCGTTGCCCGCAGATCACCTGCGACAACCTCAAGATCGAACATGTCAACCGTCTCAGGGTCGGTCCACATCATGGCTTCGGAATAGACCGCATCGCCATAATGAACAACTGGACGCATGCCATTAAAGCGCGTGACCCGCTCGATTTCTTCTGGGAAGTAGGTCTTCAGAGCTTCCTTGGTTGGCCCCTGGGCCACAACCGTTTCAAACGGTTCGCGACCTGGAATATTGAAAGTGGTGTTCAATCGGTGGATGCTGTCGGCCTTGGCCCAAAATTTGTCATAGGATAGTTCGTCCCGCACAAAGAGCATGATCAGCACACACGCCGCAAGGCCGACCGCAAGGCCGACAATATTGATGGCGCTATAAAGCTTGTGCTTGATCAGGTTCCTGAGCGCGACACTGATATAGTTCTGGAACATTTTCGTTCTCCCGCTGTCGTGTCTTTATTATTTTTGTTGTTGGGCCGTTATTCAGCCGCGCGCAGGTTTTCCGTGACCACATGACCGTCGAAGAGGTTGATGGTGCGGCGGGCATAGTCGGCGTGGGCCGGGCTGTGCGTTACCATCACGATCGTGGTGCCTTCTTCATTGAGCTGCTGCAGCATTTCCATGACTTCCTGGCCATGGGCGCTGTCGAGGTTACCGGTCGGCTCATCCGCGAGGATCATGGCCTGGTCGCCCACAACCGCACGGGCCACTGCAACACGCTGTTGCTGACCACCGGAAAGCTGGCTTGGCATATGCTTGGCGCGGTGTGCGATGCCCACCTTGTCCATCACGTGTGCCACGCGCTCGCGGCGTTCGGATGCCGGGATGTTGTGGTAGAGAAGCGCAAGCTCGATATTCTCTTCAACTGTCAGTTCATCGATCAGGTTGAACGACTGGAAAATGAAGCCGATGTTCTGCTTGCGGATGTTCGAAAGCTTGGCTTCGTTATAGCCGGCCACATTTTCTTCCATGAAAATATAGTCGCCAGAAGATGGGCTATCGAGCATACCGATAATGTTCAGGAGCGTGGATTTACCACAACCGGACGGGCCCATGATGGCCACAAATTCGCCGGATGCGATTTCCACGTTGACGCTGTTGAGCGCCACGGTTTCTACCTCGTCTGTGCGGTAAACCTTAGAAAGATTGTGAAGCTTGAGCATTATGTATCCTTTCCTCGTTTGCTTCGGCCCTGCCTGTTGTCAGGCTTATTGGTGGGCGTTTCCTCGACTGTCGTAACTCGGACCTGGTTGTTATTTGGCTTACTCGCCAGACAGCTTCAGGCGGTCCATGTCCACAAAGCTGGTATAAGGTGATGTGACAACCCGCTCGCCAACCTCAAGGCCTTCAAGCACCTCGATATAGCGGCTATTGCGGCGACCAAGACGCACTGTGCGCTTGATGGCCTGGCTGCCGTCCGGCGAAACCACAAACACCCAGTTGCCGCCCGTGTCCTGGAAGAAGGCACCGTTCGGGATCAAGACTGCGTCTGTTGCGTCACCAAGGGTCAGTTTGGTCTGAAGGGTCTGGCCGCGACGGATACCGTCAGGCTGGCCATCGCCTTCAAATACGAAATCCACCTCGAACTGGCCGTTCTGAACCTGCGGATAGATTTTCGCGATCTGCATTTTATAGGCGTCACCGCCGCGCTCGTAGGTCGCTTCCTGGCCCAGGTCCACGCGGCCCAGGTAAAACTCGTCGATGTTGGCCGTCAGCTTGTAGCGGTCCGGGTCATCAATCTGGCCCAGGCGGCCACCGCGGTTGATGCTTTGGCCAATCTCCACATTGAAGCCGGAAAGCTTACCGTCAACCGGCGCGCGGACATTCAGGGAATCCAGGTTCTTGCGCGCAAGATGCAGGTTCTTCTCAAGCTGCTCGCCGCTTTCCTTGAGGAAAGCCAGCTGGGTTTCCTGCATTTCGGCGTCGGTTTTCTGGCTCTCAAGCGTGATCGCAAGACGGTTCTTATAGTATTCAAGTTCGTCTTCCGTCTGGTCCAACTGGGCCTGGGAAATTGCGTTGGTCTTGATCAGTTCGCGCTCGCGCACCACCTGGCGCTCAAGGCGTTTGATCTGATAGTTCATCTCAACGATATTGCGCTTGTGCGACAGACGGTTCTGCTCCAGCTGCAACTCGATGGTGCGCATGTTGTTGAGCTGCTCGGTCACCAGCGCTTCGTTGCGGGTAACATCCAGTTGCAGGCCGGTGTTGGACAGCTCAACAATCATGTCGCCTGCCTTGAGCATGGCGCCGTCTTCCACCAGAACGCGTTCAACCCGTCCGCCTTCGATGGCGTCCAGGAAGACGGTCTTGAGCGGCGTCACACGGCCGCGCACCGGAATGAAATCTTCAAAAGTGCCGGTGGAAACGGTTGAGACCACAATGCGGTCCTGGTCTACCCGAAAGCTCTTGCCGCCGGAGGCGTCCATGATCATGGTGCCCAGAAGACCGATAACTACCACGGCTGCGGCGGCGATCCCCACCTTCTTCCACGGTGTCTTTTTCTTTTCTACGCGGCGGTCCATGCCGGAACCTGATACGGCGCCTGATGCTCCCCGTGGTCCAGACGTAGTACCTGGCCCGGATGTTTTACCCCCCTGCATGGAGATGGTCTTAGCGGCTTCTTTTTTTTGTTCCATGTCTGTCACTGTACCCATTTTCTTTTTCCATCCACCGTTGGCTGTCGTGCCCGGTTCGAAGGCCTCGCGCCTTTCTGGCATGACTTATGCGCAAGCATTGTGCCAGACGTGGAAAGCCGCGGCTTTCTGCGCCTACATTCAGAAACTGTTCATAATCGAACACTTTTACCTGTACGAAAACGAACACTTTGTGTACGGTTTCGAACAAAGACCAAAAGGGAGCGGGGCGAGGGTATATGAGTGAAAAACAAGGAAAAATCCTGATCGTCGATGACGACGAGGACATTCTGGTCGCGGGCAAGCTCTTGCTGAAGCGCCATTATGCATCAGTGGAAACCTGCAACAATCCGGAACGTATTCCGGGGCTTCTGGCGCAGGAAAGCTACGACGCCATTCTGCTGGACATGAATTTCGGGCCGGGTGAATCGTCAGGCGCGCAGGGGTTTGTCTGGCTCAAACGTATCCTGGAGATCGACCCCCAGGCCGTGGTGGTGATGATCACGGCGCACGGCGGCGTGGGCGTTGCCGTTGAAGCCATGAAACAGGGCGCCACCGATTTTGTTGCCAAGCCCTGGCAGAATGAAAAGATGGTCGCCACCTTGTCAGCCAGCGTCAAGCTGCGGCAAAGCCGATCAGAAGCCGACGCGCTGAAGAAAACCAACCGGACGCTGGCCAAGGCCGCAAGCGAACCGAAGCAACCGATCCTGGGTGACAGCAGGCCCATGCGCGAAGTGCTTTCCATGATCGAACGCGCTGCACCGACGGACGCCAACGTTCTGATCCTGGGTGAAAACGGCACCGGCAAGGAACTGGTCGCACGCGAACTGCACCGCCAGTCGAACCGGGCAGACCAGGTGTTCATGTCCGTGGATTTGGGCGCGGTGACGGAAAGCCTGTTTGAAAGCGAGCTGTTCGGCCACAAGAAGGGTGCCTTCACAGACGCCCGCGAAGACCGCGTCGGCCGCCTGCAAGCCGCAGACGGCGGCACCCTGTTCCTTGATGAAATCGGCAACCTGCCCCTCCATTTGCAGGCCAAACTGCTGACGGTGCTGGAGCAGCGCCACGTCACGCCCGTGGGATCGGACAAGCGCGTGCCCATCAATGTACGGGTGATTGCGGCCACAAATGTAGCGCCGGAAAAACTTCGCGATGAGGACATCTTCCGGCAGGATTTGCTGTTCCGCCTCAACACGGTGGAAATCCACTTGCCGCCACTCCGTGACCGCCCCGACGACATCCCTGAGATCGCCGAATATTACGCCGGGCTTTACTGCCGCAAATATGGCCGCGCGGAGAAAGCATTCTCCGATGATGCCATGGCCGCCATCACTGCCTACGCCTGGCCCGGCAACGTGCGGGCGCTGAGGCACGCCATTGAGCGCGCCGTGATCCTGAGCGAAGCCGACGCCTTTACCGGCAGTGATTTCCAGTTCGAGGCGCAACCGAACCAGCCCGGCGCCGTGGCGGAACGG
>JBNKYQ010000087.1:0-11080 GCA_050300975.1 Kordiimonas sp. | reverse complement strand
CACCGATTTCCTCCCCATTGCTGCGTTTCCCAAGGCATATCACCATAGTGGGCGTGACGCCACGGTGAAGGGTGAGCGGGCTGGCCCGGCCAGCAAATGACCGGGCCTGATCCGGATTATGGATGGGGTGGAAAGTTCCCTGTCATTATAACGCAGTAGTTAATCGTAAGCTGCGGATCGACCGAGAAAATATTTGTGCTTTTGCCAGTGCTTTCAACGGTGACGGGGATCTTGTCCGTGAACTGCTGTGCGCCTTGTTCGGTGTCGGCTGCAGCCGGTGCCATCTCCAGGCGTACGGCGGTGCCCTTGTCCGGGTTGGTTTTTACCTCGCCATCAAGTCCGATATAGGCCTCGTGCGTATGCCGGATAAGCGAATCATCGTTGCGGTGAACATATTCAGAACCCCTGAATTTGCCGACAGGTAATTCAGCATACCCGCCAGTGAGGGCGGCGGGCTGGTTCATCTTGCCCGCGCCAACAGGCACGCGGCCCTGCAGGTCAGGCAGGTTGAAAGTGGTTCGGCCATCGCCGCCATAGGTGGTTCCCAGAACCGCATATAATTCCTGGTAGTCTGTGATGCTCAACTCCTGGCCGTGGGCCATTGCAGTGCCGTGGGGGCAATAGTTTGCTGCTGTGATGCAGATGTCACCGATAAAGGCATAGGCAGGGTTGCAGCCCGCCTGGGCCTCATCTGCGGTGAACAGGCTTGCGGCGGTGCCGATGGCAGCGCAAGCAGCGAGATGGATAGCTTTGAGTGTCATGGTTTAACTCCCTGAGATTTACGCGGGCTACAGCATGTGTGGCCCGGATGAGTGAACTCGGAACAGGGGTGGTGCTGCCAGACCTTCAATCGAGCAGAGGTGCAGCGGGCCGATGCTACCGCAGGGAGGAGCACTTTAAAAGTGCATGAAATAAATTAAAAGTTGTTACGAGTTGAGCGCGGCAAGGCTCAGGCGCTGAAGCGTTCCTTGAGCCCCTTGATCAGCTCTTTGCTTTCTTCCGCGTGGGCTTCTTCGGTTTTGAGAATCGTCATGAACAGCCGTTTCTTGAAGCCTTCAAGGTCGAAGCCGTCCGGCAGCGGGTCATCACCGGCGGCATCCAGCATGAAGTCGACCAGGCGGCTGGCGGCATGCAGACGGCCCCAGATATAGTCATTCTCGCGCGCCTTGCGGCTGAAGAAAGCGCCGAAGTTATAGAGCTGGGTCCCGAGAAGCGGTTGCTGGTCGTGGGTGTCCTGCATGTTTTCGCAGTCGAGCGGGCTGATGCGCGCGACGCGGATTTCGTCGACCTCCAGAATGTCGGCGCCTGAGCTCATGGGCAGCATCAGGACGTCATAGAAGGCATAGCCCACATAGGCGCGGAACAATGTCAGGCGAAGGGCGTTCTGCGGCAGCACGGAAAGCGCTAGCGAGAAGGTTTCATCCTGTTCATAATCCAGGTCTTCCAGCTCCATGGCCGAGGCAATGGAATCGAGGAAAGCGGTGATGGCCAGATCATCGATCGGCTGGGTCACGAGGCGCTCAAAAATGGCTTCATCGAAATGCTCCGGCGCCCAGCGGGTGCGGTAGCTCTCCAGCATGGTGTAAATCTGGCGCTTGATCTTCTTGACAGGTTCCACCAGGTGGCTCTGGTTGTCCTGCTGCATGAAGCGGTTCAGCTTCATAATCACGAACCGAAGGCGCCGGATGCGGTAATCCACATCCAGTTCCCGAAGGCGCCGCACATGGTGCTGCTGGCCCTGTTCGGGCACGATGTCAACCACGCCGCCCTCGGGGCAGAGCATGCCTTTCCGTTCGGCCCAGTGCCTGAGCGCTTCGAACGTAACGGATTCCGACAGTGTCACGCCCCTGAGCGCCGCGCCCTCGACCATCAGCTGTGCGAGGCGTTCCAGCATGCGCACAGTCTTGGACTGCATATAGCTGGAATAGCTGAAGCCGGTATGTTTGTGCGCCTCCTCGTGTGCCCGTTCGCGCCAGCTGGCTAGCATGGCGGTGTCCACCTTGCGCTCCTGATCCAGGTTCAGCACCTTGTCCACCAACCGGTTTACCTGGGCTTCGGCCGATTGCAGCGTGGCCTCGAAGCGGCGGGCATTCTTGTTCTGCTTGTCGATGGCGCGCAGGTCTTCATAGATGGGTTCCCGGCGCGGGATTTCGGCGAGGGCAGACAGGATGGTGCGGAAGAAGCCCGGCAGTTCCTCGTGCCGCTGGCCTTCCAGCAGGGTCTCCGGGTCATCCGGCAGCGGGTCCACATAGATAATGCGGCGGTCTACCTCACGGTGGGCCGGGCGTTCGTAAACCGCGCCGATCGCGGCACCGAAGGGTTTGTTGTTGGTCACGCCGCCATCGATGAAGGACATGTCATAGAGCGTGTCCCGGTCGCCCGCGAGCGCCGGGAAATTCTTGGTAAGAAACATATCACGCCCCGGCCAGGCCTGCCGCCGTGCCTTGAGGCGGTCTTCAAGGTCCTTGAGCCGCAGGGGTGGAAAGGCACCGGGGAAACTGGATGTCGCCCGGGCGGCGAAGCCAAGGCCCGGGATGTTGTCGTCGGCGAAATCGCTCACTACCGTGCCGGTGGCGGCCTGGCGGAAGCCGAAGTTCAGCGTTACCCCGTGCTGGTGTTCCAGCACTTCCTTCGGGTCATGCAGTTTGATGCGGCGGGGTTGGCCGAAGAAATTGGTCAGGCTGACGAACAGGTCCAGCTTGTGGCCCGGCGGCATCAGCGTGTGCCCGCCTTCCGCGCGGCCCATGTTTTCGCAGGCGTTCAGCATCCAGGTCAGCATATGGGTGCCGGAAAACGGTGGCTGGAACCAGCGCGAGCGCACGAAGCGGAACAGCTTTCGTTTTGTTTCCGGGTCTGGTGCATGGTCCCCAAATGCCTTGCCACCAAACAGCCAGATGAAGGGATAGAACCAAAGCTTGCTCGTGCGGTCGGCGATGGTGTCTTCTTCCATCAGCTCTTCGATGTCGGCCAGATTGAGCCACATGGTGCGCAGGGGGTCGAAATCCAGGTCATGCGCCAGCGCGCGCGCCAGGAAAATGCCGTTGATGCCACCTGCGCTTGCGCCCGACACCACGTCAACAATCACCCTCAGTTCCAGCTTGTGGCCCAGTGCCTGGAACAGTTCGAAATACAGGCTTTCGGTGTCGGTACGGTAGGGGCGCTTGGGTGCCGCTTCATCAAAGCTGGTTGCCGCGCGTTCGGCGCGGTCGGAAATGCCGTGGTAGGCTTTTGAGGCGCGCACAAGCTTGAGGACTTCGCTGGAGATGCCGTTCATGTAAATGGCAAGCGAAGCCCCGCCATAGCATACCAGCGCTAGTCTGAGTTCCTTTTCGCGCATGTCCGCCTAATCCCTCGTGTGGGGAGTTTGTTCCCACAACCCTATGGAAAGTTTGCGTTTTTTTCGTGAGAAACGCAAATGGTTGTTTCGGGCGGGGCTCAGCTTACGTCAGGGCCGAGACGGGTAGGTCCCCTGCATGACGACGCAATATTTCATCGCCGAGCGTTTTCCTGATTTGACACTGACAGGTGCTGACGCCTGCAGGTCCGGCAGCGCGAATGTGGTTCTGCCGTCGCCGCCATAGCGGGTCCCCAGCAACGAAAACAGGGCTGAGTATTGGCTGATCGCCAACAACTGCCCTTTGGCCTCCGTGGTCCCCCGGGGGCAGAAGGTGGCGGCTGTCATGCAAACCGAGCCAAGATGGGCTTCCATGCTGCAGCTGGCTTCAGCCGTACCCGACAAGCCGGCAGTTGCCATGCCCAGTGCAAGAGTGACACAGAGTTTTCTTTTGCGTTTCATCACCATGAAAAGCCCTTTCCCGATGACCCCCATGAGCGATCAGTGTGCGGCTTTTCAGGAAAAAGGCAAATGGTTGTTGGGCCAGCTCCGCCTTTGGAGCCGGCCAAAAATATCCTTGGCGCTATTCAGGATGCACGGGGTACACACCGCCAGAGACGATGCAATAGCGGAGGCCCAGTTGCGGGCTCACCACGTTGACCGGTTTGCCGCTTCCTGTGCTTGAAACCCGGACGGTGCCGCCGGTGTTGGTGCCGCCGGAGACGCCCGCGAGCGGGACGGTCGCGCTGGCAGGGCCTGAGAAAAGGTTCACGTCACTGCCTGGCTTCAAGCCGGTGTTCGGTTCTGCCAGCATGTTCTTTTCCGTCACCTTGTGGGCGGTGGCATCCTGGGCTGCGACCTCCACCTTGGCCGGGTCACTGGGGTTGGCCGTAAAGAAAGCCTCGTGGGTGTGCGGCGGCATCTGGCCAACGGTTTGGAACACTGATTCTGCGCCCCGTTGTTCGCCAAGTGTGATGTTTGACAGGCCAGGCCCCTGGCCAACGCCTACCGGGGTCCTGCCGCGCAAGTCGGGCAGCCGAAACGTTTGGATACCATCGCCGCCATACGCGGTCCCAAGCAGGGAATAGAGCGTCATATATTCTCTGATTGGCAGCGTCTGGCCGTCGGCTTCCATGGTGCCTCTGGGGCAATAGGAAGCTGCGGTCATGCAAACGGTTCCTGTATATGACTCCATGGTACAACTGGCGTTCGCTGCGCCGGAAAAGCCGAGCATGGCAAGGCAAAGCGTGATGGCGCTGAAGCGCCCGTGATGGCGTTTTTTTGAGCTGGTGGTCATGAAAACATCCTTATCGCTGGGCCAAGCATTGTGTCGGCCGTCAGTCAATGTCGTAAAAAATGGTCCCCTTTGATGCCTGCAGATCAAAGTGGCGGTGACGGAAATGTCCTATAGATTGTATTTTGGTGCAATTTATTTACGTAAAAGTTGTTTATGGTGGGTTGTGTAGATGCCAGGGCGCAGCTTTTGAGGTGCCCTGGCTGGTGTAAACCAAGGATTATAAAGGGCTTTAAGCGGTGACGACGTTCGCGGGCTGCGCTAAGTTCGGTGGAAATTCAGGGAGTGAGTAATTTTGACTGCAACAATTGTTAGTGACCCAACCTGGTGGCCCCACCGGTTTGACCCGGCGCGCGGGCAGCTGCATTTCATTCGCGCCACGCGGGATGACCACAGGAAGGCTGTGTTCCTGACAGATGAGTATCTGGCGGATGCCGCAAATCCGCATCCTGTTAGTCTGAGGGATGTGATGCAGGCCAGCCCGGGGGCGCCGGTTCATTTCATTTTTCACTCGGCCTATTGCTGTTCCACCCTCTTGGCGCGGGCATTCGATTTGCCTGGGGTGTCAATGGGCCTCAAGGAGCCGCAGATATTGAATGACCTGCAAGGGTGGCGGGTGCGGGGTGCCCAGCCGCAGGAATTGGCGGCAGCCATGGATGGGGCTCTGGCCGCGCTGGCCCGACCGTTTGGGGCAGGCGAAGCGACCATAGTCAAGCCGTCCAATCTGGTAAATGGTCTGGCTGGCCTGATGCTGCATCTCCGGCCTGACGCCAAGGCAATATTCCTGCATGCGCCGCTCAAAGATTTCCTAGGCTCAATCGCCCGGAAGGGCATGTGGGGGCGTCACTGGGTGCGTGACCTGATGGTCAAGCAGTTACGGGGAGGGCTGATCAACCTGGGCCTTGAGGGCGAGGATTACCTGCGCCTGACGGACCTGCAGGCAGCGGCTGTTGGCTGGCTGGCGCAGCATGCGCTTTTTCAACAGATCACGGAGAAGTTCGGGCCTGATCGCATTAGGACGCTTTCGAGTGCCGACCTGATGGCCGCGCCCGCGGATGCCATGGACGCACTGGTGCGCCATTTTGGGATGACCCTTTCGGACACACAGATGACAGGCCTTTTGGAAGGGCCTGTGTTCCAGACGCATTCGAAGGGCGACGAGGCGTTCGACGCAGAAGCCCGCGACGCTGAGCGCCGCCGAGGCGAATTACTGTTTGCCGATGAGATCGAGAAGGTTCACACCTGGGCCGAAGCCTTGGCCCGGAATGCGGGTGTGACACTAGACCTTCCAGCAGCCCTGGTCTGACGCCACTTCAAAACTGACCGGTAAAGGAAAAGGCGGGCCCTGGGGCCCGCCTTTCTTGTTTCAGATTGTCGCCTTCAGACTAGAAGGTAACTTTCATGTTGATGCCATAGCGGCGGCCGAGAGCATCGTAAGTGGACGGGAAGGTGTTGCCGCTGTTTGCAGCAGTGGTACCTGCGTCGTTACTGACGATTGGAGGCCGCTTGTTGAACAGGTTGGACACGGTACCCGTGAGGGCCACGTTGTCGAACACGTTGTAACGGATGGACAGATCGAAATAGTCGTATGCGCCGATCTTGTTGAAGTCGTGGTTGCCCAGGCCTTCAACTTCACCGCTATAAAGTGGTGCTGTATCAGCGAATTCGTATTCTACGCCGTCAAGGTGACGCCACAGAACGGAAATGTCGAACCGCTCATACGTGAAGGTGTTGCGCATGTTCCAGGAGAACTTAGGCTGGATCTGACCGTTCTGTACGCCACAGTTCGCGCTGAAGAGGCCGACACACTCACGGTTTTCAGTCACACCAGTGATGGACTGGAAGGTGGAGCTGTTGGTCCAGTTGCCGGAGAAGTTCATGTTCCAGTCAACATCACCGAAGTTCCGGCCGTAAGTAACCGTTACATCGATACCATCGGTTGCCAGGTTACCTGTGTTCGACAGGAAGGTAGGCAGACCCAGAACCACGTTGCTGTCACCCGAAAGACCGCCGTCGATTGGCGAACGAACGATTGACGTACAAGCCACGCTGGTGGTGCTTGGGTTGTCGAAACATGCGTTGATCGCATCGTCAGGCGTTGGTGCAGAAACCGACCCTTTGATCTTGATGTTGTAATAGTCGATGGTCATCGTCAGGCCAGGAATTGCTTCCGGCGTGATAATCGCACCGAGAGTCCAGCTGTCAGATTTCTCTGGAACCAGGGCAAGGTTACCACCCGTGGTGTTGTTAGCTTGGCCAGCAGCCGGATCAGGGATGAAGCCGATCGAGGATGCAGGAGCGCCCTGTGCAATACAAACGTCGCGGATTACGCCGGTTGGGCCGGAGTTGTAGATCACGCCGTTGTCGTCAACAGACGCACAAGGGTCGTCGTTGAGGTTGGTCAGGCCAGTGGTTACAGGGTTGAACAGTTCGAAGATGTTCGGCGCCCGTACCGCACGTGCGAACGTGGAGCGGAAGCTGATATCTTCGATCGGTGCCCAAGTCAGGCCCATTTTCCAGGTGGTGGTGTTGAAGGTTGGGTCGCTTGGATCATCAACCGAATAATCCGAGTAGCGAATGCCGCCCTCAAAGTTCAGCTGACGAGCCCAATCTGCGTCTGTCACGATTGGAACGACGACTTCTGCCACGGCTTCATAAACGGAGAAACCACCGTCGATGTTTGGCGCAGCACCGCCGGCACCGCCCAGGTCACCGGACTGGGACAGCAGGTCAGATTCGCGGGAAGACGCATATTTGCGGTATTCACCGCCAACAGCGAAGTTCACGGGTTCTGCAGCCCAAGGCAGAGTATACCCAAATTCACCGCTCACCGAGCCTGTGATCTGGCTCATGGAGAAGTTGGTTGTGATGGCGCTTTCGCCGCCCAGAAGATAGGCGTTCTGCTCTTCCGTGATCGAGCCCGTTGGGCCGAAGAAGTCAACAGGTACACAGCCGTCAGACGTGGTTGGGCAGTTCAGCAGGGAATTGCGGAAGCGGGACTTCAGCCAGTAACCCTTCTGGGTCTGAACCTGCTTGCTCTCGCCGTGGGACGCCATCAGGTCGAAGCTGACAGTCTCGGAGATGTCGCCACGCAGACCAACCTGGAAGTCGTAATAGTCAGCTGTAAAGTCACTGATACGTGGGCCGCCTTCTACGTCACGACGACGCAGAACCGTGTCTACTTCGCGGTAGTTCGGGTCAGCCGCGCCAGTAGCGGTTGCTGCTGCGTCACACTCTGCCTGGCTAAAGCGCGGCGTATATACGCCAGCTGTTGGGTCCAGGTCGTAAGCACAGAATGCGTTACGCTGAGCGTCAGACAGGAATGGGTGGTTCAGGGCAACAGTTACGCTGTCACCGAAGGAGCCGGATGGCGCGATCAGTGTGGTAACCGTGTTCCGGGAATAAATGCCGCGAGCATAAACTTCGATACCGTCGGCGATTTCATAGTTGCCTGCAGCATAGACGTTATAGCGCTCGAAAGGCGTCTGATACACGTTCAGTGGCGAGAAGTTGTAGGCATCGAATGCGGAAGCAAACGTACGATCTGGCTGCACGCCGCCGAGGGCGAGGTTGCCATTGTCCGTGCCAGTTGGGTTCACCAGGCCGAAGCGCGAGTTGGTTGAGCCAAGGCCGGAACCACCGCGGGAGCCGTCACCGCCGGAAAGCGAATAGAGGCCATAGTCGCGGTCACCCATATAGACTGGGTCGCTTTCCTGATAACCAAGGCTGAAAACAACGTTGCCCTTGTCTTCAATGTTGCCGCCCATGGTGATCTCAAAGCGCTTGGTATCGCCGTCGCCTTTTTCGGTCACACCGTAACCCGTGCTAACTTCAACGCCGGAGAAGTTTTTCTTGGTGATGAAGTTTAAGACACCGCTAAGGGCGTCAGCACCATAGGTGGTGGATGCGCCGCCGGTCAGAACGTCGACACGGTCGAGAAGCGCAAGCGGAATGTTGTTGGTGTCGAAAACGCCGGTCAGCGTGGAAGGTGCCATGCGGGTACCGTCAACCAGTGCCACGTTACGGTTGGTGCCAAGGCCGCGAAGGTCGACAGTAGCGAAACCGCCGTTGCCGTTGTTCACCTGGGCGCCGATGCCTGGAACAACGCCAGGGATGGTGCGCAGTACTTCTTCAATGACGTTTGCTTGGCGGTAGGTCATTTCCTCACTGGAAACAACAGATACCGGGGCGGAGCGTGTGAGGTTAGGGTTCTTGATAAGGGAACCCGTTACCACGATCTCCTCGAGGCTGATGTCGTCTGTGTCGGCGTCGGCATCCTGCGCATATGCAGTGCCAGCACCCATTGCCATCAGCGCAAGTGCTGTGGCGGTGCCGCCGAGAAATTTGGATCGCGCCCCCTTAAGGCGATCCGGGCCAAATGTAGTTGCCATGAGTTTTCCTCCTCTATGAAATGGCGAACCAAGTTCAAGGTCGGCTGCTCTTCCGGGCAGCGCGACATACGGAGAAAAGACCCTCTTGTCGGATTTGTTTCAAATGAAATGAAGGTTTTTTACTTTGGAAAAACTCTTTAAAAATCAAACTAGTAACAAAATAATCACATCAGTATTTAGATTATATTAGTAGTTTATTTAAAAGGTTTATCTAATTGGTAAACTAAATCTCAAAGTATATTTATCTATACTTTGGTTTGGCTCGAGGCGAACATGTCAGAATTAGGTTTATGGCTATATGACAAGCGGATGAGTTTCACCCCTCCCTAAAAAGATGGATTGAGCGAAAAAAATGCGATTCGGCAGTTATCGGCGGGTGAGAACATGGGTGGGGGCCGCCTGTGGATAGACCCTGAAAAGACCCTTGTTGGCCTGTGGCGGGAAGGTGACGCATCCACCCCGGATGGGGGTCGCGGAGCAGATGCGCCGGAGAATGTGTTGCCTTGGCATGCCGTTACAATTTCGGACACGACAGGGTAAAGGCCCGCCACGACAAACAAGCAGCCGGTTGGACATGGTGTTGGCCTCTGGCCGCTTGCATGGCTGTTACGGTGAACCCAGGGTGCGCCCTTCGTGGAAAATTCTGGCTAAGGCTATTTTCTCAAAAGGAACAGGATACGCTGCTGGCCCTGGCTGCGGTCGTCTACAATCTCAAGCTCATCAGGAATGTCGAGCGGTTCGTCCGCGGCTTGTTCGCATACGATGACGCCTTCTCCCGCCAGCCATCCCCCGCTCAGGATTGCCTCAAGCGTCGGGCGTACAAGGCCCTGCCTGTAGGGCGGGTCCATGAAGATAAAGTCACAGGGCTGGGGCGCAGGGGGCAGCTTTATGGCATTCTTTGCCAGGATAGTCGCTTTGTCACCGACGCCGAGCGTGGCGATGTTGGCACTGATACAGGCAATCGAAGGCCGCGCCTGTTCAACAAAGGTGACGCTGCTGGCGCCGCGCGACAAGGCCTCAAGCCCCAGCGCGCCCGTGCCGGCGAAAATGTCGGCGACTACAGCATCGGTCATGTCGGGATAGCGGCCATGCATCAGCATGGAGAAAAGCCGTTCGCGCATACGGTCGGTGGTGGGGCGCACGTCTCGACCCTTGGGTACGTCAAGACGGCGCCCGCGAAACCGCCCCGCGACAATACGCGTCATTTTTTAGGTCCCCGTGTCGGGCGTCCCTTCGCCTGAGGACCGGTGTTGCCAGTCCTGCCTGCGCCAGCGGGTTTGCCCGTGCCGCGCGGCGACGGTTTGCCCGCAGGCTTGCTGCCGGATTTTGTGCCGAACTTGCCTTCGGGTTTGCCACCGGTTTTCGCCGCGGGCTTTCCAGCAGGCTTTCCGTCCGCCTTTCCGCGGGGTTTGCGCATGCCGGGCTTGGGCGCATCCAGGTCGGCGATCCGGCTCTGGCGGCGGCGTTTGGCGCCAGGTCTTGGCTTGTCGTCCTTCTTCGCCTTGGCCCACTTGCTGGGGTCATGCTTCTTGATCGGCGCCGCAACGCTGCCGGTTGCTTCATTGAAGAAAGCAGATAGGGCATCGCGCAACTGTTTGTCCGGCACTGCGGCCACGCCTTCCAGTGGCAGGTTGCCAAGGGCGAACGGACCATAATGGGTGCGGATCAGGCGGTTCACTTCAAGGCCCAGGTGTTCCATCACCTTGCGGACTTCGCGGTTCTTGCCTTCACGGATGGCCACTGTGATCCAGGCGTTGGCGCCAGCCTGGCGCTCCAGCTTGGCCTCAACCGCGCCATAGTGAATGCCGTCGATCGTGACGCCGTCTGCCAACTTAGCCAGGGCTTTTTCGTCCACCCGGCCATAGGCGCGGACCCGGTAGCGGCGCACAAGCGCTGTGGACGGCAGTTCCATCCAACGGGCGAGTTCGCCATCGTTCGTCAGCAGCAGCAGCCCTTCGGTGTTCATGTCCAGGCGGCCAATGGCGATCACCCGGCCCACATGGCCCGGCAGGTTGTCAAACACTGTCTGGCGGCCCATCGGGTCTTTGTGGGTGGTCAGCG
>JBNKYQ010000086.1:0-11102 GCA_050300975.1 Kordiimonas sp. | reverse complement strand
AGCTTGAAGGCACCATCTATACGGCTGCGGAAGAAATTGAGAAAGCGGGCGGCAAGGCGCTGCCGCTTCTGTGCGACATCCGCTTCGAGGAACAGGTGGATGAGGCAGTCGCCAAAACAGTCGAGGCCTTCGGCGGCATCGACATCTGCGTCAACAACGCGTCGGCCATCTCGCTGACGAACACCCAGATGACGGACATGAAGCGCTATGACCTGATGAACACCATCAACACGCGCGGCACGTTCCTGGTGTCCAAGAAATGCATCCCGCACCTTCTGAAGTCAGACAACCCGCATATCCTGACGCTTTCACCGCCCCTGGACATGAACCCGCGCTGGTTCGCGCCCCACGTGGCCTATTCCATCGCCAAATACGGCATGAGCCTGTGCACGCTCGGCATGGCCGCTGAATTCAAGGCGGCAGGCATTGCGGTCAACAGCTTGTGGCCTTTCACCGCCATCGACACAGCCGCGATCCGGAACGTGATCGGCGATGGTGAGATGGCCAAAAACAGCCGCACGCCGGAGATTATGGCAGATGCGGCCCACGCCATCCTGATGCGCGGCTCGAAGGACTGCTCAGGCAATTTCTTCATTGATGAGGAGGTATTGCGCGAAGAAGGCGTGACCGACTTCAGCAAATATGCGCCCCACGCCAAGGGGCCGCTGGTGCCTGACTTCTTCGTCCCAGACGAAGTGGTCGACCGGCTGCCCACAGAGGTGATGAAGGTCTGGTAGCTGAAACAAAAAAGGCCGGGACATCCCGGCCTTTTTCTTTACTCCTCGTGGTGGCGGCCGAAGTCAGCGGCTTCCTCATCCTGGCCGGCATCGATGATGCGGCGGCGGATGTCGCGCGTGCGGGTAAACAGGTCAAAGAGCGCATCGCCATCACCCCAGCGGATGGCCCGCTGCAGCGCCGTGAGGTCTTCGCTGAAACGGCCGAGCATCTCAAGCACTGCATCCTTGTTGTTGAGGAACACATCCCGCCACATGGTTGGGTCGGATGCCGCGATGCGGGTAAAATCCCGGAAGCCACCGGCGGAATATTTGATCACCTCAGACCGCGTAACCTCTTCAAGATCACTAGCTGTGCCCACGATATTGTAGGCAATCAGGTGCGGCACGTGGCTGGTGATGGCCAGCACCAGATCATGGTGCGGGGCGGTCATGATCTCAACCGTGCTGCCCATGGCTTCCCAGAGTTTGGTCAGCTTCTTGAGCGCGGCTTTGTTTACGCCTTCAGGCGGCGTGATGATGCACCAGCGGCCATCAAACAGGCTGGCGAACCCAGCCGACGGGCCGCTTTGCTCGGTCCCCGCCACCGGGTGACCGGGGATCAGGTGCACATGCGCGGGCAGGATGGGATCAAGGGCCTTGAACACGGCCTCCTTCACCGACCCCACGTCGGTGACGATCACCCCTTCTTTGAGGGCCGGCGCGATAACTTCGCCAACTGCCGCCATGGCGCCCACGGGCACCGCGATGATCACAAGGTCAGCATCCTTGACCGCCTCAGCGGCATCAGCCGTGAATTCATCGGCAAAACCGATTTCCCGGGCTTCCTGCAGCACATTCTGGTTCTGGTCCGACGTCACCAGGGTGCCTGCCGCACCCGCGCGCTTGATCGCCCGCGCGACCGAGGACCCAATAAGCCCCGCGCCAATGATGGCGATCCGGTCGAAGTGAGGTTTGTTCGTCATTGTGCAGCCTCACCGTCCAGTTCATCCGGGGAACCGTTCATGAAACCGCGAATGAGCGAAATCAGGCCCCGGTTCTGGGTTTCCGTGCCTACGGAAATCCGCAGGTGATTGGGCAGCACCCCAAACTTTCGCACGATATAGCCGTGCTTCATCAGATAGGCATTGCATTCTTCAGCCGTGAAAGGGCTTTCCTCGGGGAAGCCCACCAGCACGAAGTTCGTCTGGCTTTTCACCACATCAAGCCCGATAGCGGTGAGTTCCGCCGTCAGCCAGTCGCGCCATTCGGCGGTGAAGGACACCACCTCATCGAGATACGCCTGGTCCTTGACGGCAGCGAGCGCTGCATCGTGGGCCGGGTTCGACACATTGAAGGGCATGCGCCAGCGGTTGATAACGTCAACCACATGATCGGGCGCATACATCCAGCCAACGCGCAGGCCCGCGAGCGCATAGAGCTTACTGAAGGTGCGCGTCATCACCACATTTTCGAACTTGTCGACAAGCTCCTCGCCCGCTTCATAGTCCCCTGCCGTCACGCACTCCGCATAGGCGGCATCAAGGACCAGCAGCACATGGTCGGGCAGACCAGCCTGTAGGCGCTCAACCTCTGACCACGGCAGGTAGGCGCCGGTTGGGTTGTTTGGGTTGTCGACAATCACAAGCTTTGTCTTGTCGGTGACAGCGGCCAGCATACCGTCCACATTCGCGGCCCAATCCTTGTTCGGGACCGGTACAAGCGTCGCGCCCGCAGCCTGCGCCTGGATGGGATAGACGGAAAAGCCGAGCTCGGAGAAGATCACCTCGTCGCCCACACCCGCGTAGGAATGAATGAGAAGGGTCAGAAGCTCGTCAGAGCCCGTGCCGCAGAGGATGCGCTCAGCCCGAAGGCCATGCACCTTGGCGATGGCGGCGATCAGGTCATGGGAGGCCGGGTCGGGATAGCGCATCACGCCAGTGGCGGACGCCTTGATGGCTTCCACCGCCTTGGGGCTTGGCCCCAGCGCAGATTCGTTTGCCGACATCTTTACCGGATTCTTGACGCCGTCAGCCGTCGCCTTGCCAGGCACATAGGCCGCAAGGTCCATAATCCAGTCATGTGCTTTGGGCGCACCCATGAAAATCCTCCGAAACACAAGGAAATACCTAAGAAATACAAGAAAAAGGGATAATGCGCCGCCCCCCTAAAGGCAAAGGAAACTTTCCTAATCTCACGCGTAAGTTTTAGGGCGATTGACATACGCGTCCGCGCCCGCTTTTCTGTGCACCCACAAGGCTTGGGCAAAAGATGGCCCCAGGCAAAAGGATTTGACCCAAGGATTTGGACAGGTTTTGTGACACCAACCGCAGGTAAAACAGCAACGCTTTTCACCGACACGCCGCTCGAACTGGACGGCGGGGCCGTGCTGTCGCCTGTAACGGTGGGGTACGAGACCTATGGCACGCTCAATGACGAAGGCACCAATGCGGTTCTGATTTGTCATGCGCTGACGGGTGACCAATATGTGGCCTCAACCCACCCCATCACCGGCAAGCCGGGCTGGTGGGAACGCCTCGTGGGCCCCGGCAAGCTGATCGATACCGAGAAATATTTCGTTGTGTGCTCAAACGTGCTCGGGAGCTGCCTTGGCACCACTGGCCCCTGGCAGGACAATCCGGCGACAGGCAAGCCCTGGGGCACCAGCTTCCCGGTGATTACCGTGCGCGACATGGTACGCGTGCAGGCCGGGCTGGTGGCGCACTTAGGGATAGACAAGCTGATGATGATCATCGGCGGGTCCATGGGCGGCATGCAGGTTCAGGAATGGCTGACCACCTATCCGGAAAAGCTGCACAGTGCCGTCATGCTGGCCACGGCCCCGCGCCACACAGCGCAAAACATCGCCTTCCACGAAGTGGGCCGGCAAGCGATCATGGCTGACCCGGACTGGCGTGATGGCCGCTATTATGACCATGACATCAAGCCCGCCAAGGGCCTGTCGGTGGCGCGCATGACCGCCCATATCACCTACCTAAGCGAAGATGCCCTGACGGCCAAGTTTGGCCGTAACCTGCAGAACCGCGAGGAAGTCACCTTCGGGTTCGAGGCCGACTTCCAGGTGGAAAGCTACCTGAGGCATCAGGGCTCAAGCTTCGTCGACCGATTCGACGCCAACAGCTATCTTTATATCACCCGCGCGATGGACTATCTGGATATCGCCGCGCGCCATGGCGGGCGACTGGCGGACGCCTTCAAGGCGGCGGCCCATGTACGCTGCTGCGTGATCAGCTTCACGTCAGACTGGCTCTATCCAACAGTGGAGAACAAATCGATCGTCCATGCGCTCAATGCCGCAGGTGTGCCCGTAAGCTTCGCCGAAATTGAAAGCCCGTTCGGCCATGACGCCTTCCTCTTGGACGTGCCCGAGATGGACCATATGCTGGCCGGCTTCGTGGCAGCGGCGGCCAAAACGAACGGGCTGGAGACCGATGATGCATAATCTCAGACCCGACCTGAAACTGATTGCTGAACTGATCGAGCCCGGCAGCCGCGTCCTGGACGTGGGCTGCGGTGACGGTGAGCTGCTGGACTATCTGGTGCACAGCCAGGGCGTGGACGGTCGCGGGATCGAGATCAGCCAGGCAGGCGTGAACGACTGTGTGGCCAAGGGCCTCTTTGTGATCCAGGGCGATGCTGACAATGACCTCAAGGAATATCCGGACCAGAGCTTCGACTATGTGGTGCTCTCGAAAACCCTGCAGGCAGTGCATAGGCCGCAGCTGGTCCTCAGGGAACTCCTGCGCATCGGCAAGCGCGCTGTGGTCACCATCCCGAACTTTGGCCAGTGGCGTGTGCGCATGAGCCTGGTGGGCCGTGGCCGCATGCCGGTGACCAAGGCGCTCGACAAGACCTGGTACAACACGGACAACATCCACTTCTGCACCATCCTCGACCTCTTCGACCTGATCGAGGAAGAAGGCCTGAAGGTTTGCACCTTTGTTCCCCACAAAGCGGATGGCACGCCGCTGAACTATGGCCGCACGCGCGCCAACTGGTCTGCCGACCAGGCACTTTTCCTTCTGGAAAAATAAAACGCCCGCCCTAAGTCCGCTGTAACTGGCACTGCGTTTGCTTTGCTTTTTGTGGGGGGTCTTGGTATAGGGTGACACAATCTTGACCGAACTTGATCTGAAGTCCGTGCAAAATGAGCACACAGAAGATAACACCCTGTCGGAAAAGGATTTTTCCGACGGTTTAGGCATGCGTGACGTCCACCGCTTCCAGCGGTTCACAACCCTTAGCCTTGATCTTGATGGGCAAGATTTTCATCTCGGGCAAATGCAGGGCCTGGTCCCAAGTGGGCGCGGCCTGGTGCTTGCTGCCCTTAGGCGCGGTGAAATGACCATCCGGTCGGGGGCGACTGCAGATGCCCTGAAGCCCGCTGATTTTGCCATCATCCCCCTTGGTGCGGACGCAAAGCTTTTGGGCCAGGACTGTGAACTCGACTGCCTTATCATCGATGAGCAACTGAAGCCGCTGCTTCCAAAGGGGCTGAATGAAAAGAAGGCCGCGATCCTGTCAGCCCTGCTGCCCGCCACCAGCCTCCTTTATCAGCAGTTTATCTGTTTCCGCGCCTACACCAGCCTGATGCAGGAAGAAGACGTTGAAGAACTGTTGCCGCCGCTTCTGATGATGCTCAACACCATCTTTAAGCGCCACGGCGGCGATAAGACCCCTGCAAGCAGCAGCCTGCTGGACAAGGTATGCGCTTATATCAAGGACCACCTCCTGGACCCGGGCCTGAGCCCCGATGCGGTAGCCGACGAGCTTGGCCTGTCGCGGGCGAAGCTCTATCGTCTCGCCGAACCACTGGGCGGCATCACCAAATATATCCGCGCCGAGCGCCTGCAGCTTGCCTATGAAAAGCTTCAGCATGGCGGCGAAGACGCGCGCTCCATCTCCAACCTCGCCTTTGACCTGGGCTTTGGCACAGAAACCGCTTTCCGGCGCGCTTTCAAGGAAGCCTTCGGTATGACGCCGTCGGAGTTGCGGTCCCGCAAAAGCTGAGAATTGAGACAAATTGACTCTAGTTTGAGACGCAAAGGCGGGACTCGCCTGCGAAAGACAGGCTATACATGTCGATAGTGCACAAAAGGTGCGCGCCGTCCAGAATGGGCGATTAACAAGCTAGGTAGGCATAGAAGATGTCTTTCAGTGTGAACACAAATGCGGGCGCATTTGCCGCCCTACAGAATCTGGGGACCAGCGATCGTATGCTGGCCATCACCCAGTCCCGTGTGAACACTGGTCTCAAAGTCGCCTCCGCAAAAGATTCCGCAGCAATCTATTCCATCGCCCAAAACATGCGCGGCAATGTAGCCGGGCTGAATGCTGTTCAGAGCTCACTTGATCGTGCTATCTCTGAAGTTGATATCGCGCTCGCGGCCTCGGAAGCAGTGTCAGACCTCCTGATTGAGATGCGCGAACTGGCCGTCGCCGGTTCAGACGACGGCTTGGACGCTGACAGCCGGACGTCCATGAGCCAGAAATATACTGAGCTCCGCGACCAGATCGAATCCATCGTCAACAATGCGACCTTCAACGGGCGCAACGTGGTGGACGGCACCAATGCCATCACTGCCATTACGGATGATAGCGGATCAAGCACCATCAGCAATGCTGCCAGCGACCTTACGCTCAGCACACTGAGCCTTGACGGCTCAAACCTGGTAGGCACCACTGTATCGGTCACCGGTACGCCGGTATCGCTGGCGGGTGTTACCATCAGTGCTGGCTCGGATGCCGAATTCCGGGCAGCGCTCGTCAATCTGCAAACCGACAACGGCGGCAATCTCGGCGGTGAAACTATCGACGGGTCCACAGGCGTAACTACCGACAACATTCAACCCTATGGCCCTGGCCTGCCAAGCGACGAATTCCATGCAGCTTTCGTAAGCGCCCTTGGCGCGGGAGCAGTGGATGATGGAGGCAGCACAGTTGACGGCTTTGCGTTTAGCCAGACTTTCGGTTCGAACTCTACCGTCTATCTCGTCAGGAATGGGGCATCGTCTTACCTCACGTCGAGCAACCCCGCCGCCGGGGAAGACCCGTCATCACCTGCTGCGTCGCAAACGGCCGTCACCGCCATCGACGCGGCTATTCAATCGGTCAACCAGACGCTTTCCGATCTTGGTGCCCTGTCACAGCGGCTCGATATCCAGAAGCAGTTCACCGGTCAGCTGTCAGACGGCCTTGAAGTGGGCATCGGCAACCTTGTGGACGCCGACATGGCCCGCGAAAGCGCGAACCTGACTGCTATCCAGACCAAACAGCAGCTTGGCCTGCAGGCGCTCTCGATCGCCAACCAGGCGCCATCAAGCGTGCTGTCGCTGTTCAGGTAAAGTCGTTTTAGAGAAGAATACTATCTGAGAGTACTCGACCGTTGTCCCTAAGCCAGGCAACGGTCGTTTTTTACAGGCTCGGGAGTTCCTTGGCGATCACCACGCCGTCGGCGTCGGCGATGACCCAGTCACCGGGATGAATCGGCACACCTGAGATGGCGATCTCCACATTCACGTCGCCGCGGTCGAGCTTTTCGGATTTCCGTGGGCAGCTGCGGAGCGCCTTGATGCCCACGTCTTCAGCCAGCAGTTCATGCCTGTCGCGTACACAGCCGTATATCACCACGCCGGCCCAACCGTTTTTGGCCGCCAGCGCTGCCAGATTACCGCCCAGAAGCGCCACGCGGGTGGAGGCATCGCCATCCACCACCAGCACCCGGCCTTCACCCTTGCCTTCAAGCAGGGTGCGCACCTTGGTATTGTCATCAAGCGTTCTGAGGGTGACGGCGGGACCCGCGAAATCGGTAGCCCCGCCGAAGTCCTGGAAATCAACGGGGAGCACAGACACCGCGCGGCCCATGGCATCGCACACGTCCGCCGTCGCCAGTTTTGGCGTTACGATCTCCCCGTTCGGCATTTACCTAGTCCTGCTTGTGAATGATCGGCACCAGCATATCGCCCCAGGCGCCTTCTTCATTATGGTAGCGGGAAGCACGCATTAGCTCGACCGTCACCCCCTTGCCCACGGCGGAGATAACAGCATCGTTCAGGCGGTGCAGGGCGTTTGCTACCTGGCGGATCGCCATTTCCTTGCTTTCTTCCATCGTCGAATCATTAGGGGTCTCGTTCGTCATATTGCTCTCCACTAGCTTGACGTTTCGAATAATATTATGACCAAAACCATATTATCTGCGCAATAATAATACAAGGCTAGAAATCCGAAGAATTTTCACCTCCGACGCTGGAAAATACTCTTCAGTGCGCTATGGTCACTCGGTTGCCCGCGACCCGGGCAAGACAAGGCCCAAATGGGCCAACGCCCTCTTACGGCCCGGTCAGCACCGGCATGATGGCGGCCTTCTTCGTCGTTTTTGGGAGTGCGCCATAAACCTGCTTGCGGGCGGACACGATCAGCGCACCGCCGAGGTTCTTGCCCAGCACGCCAATCGGGCGTTCGCCATACTTCAGCATGCGGGAGGCCAATGGCCGAATGAAGGGGGGCATCATCAGCGCTGTGTCCCAGCCGTCAACGGGCAGCATCTGTTCCTCGAGAAGATCTGAAAGCTGGCCCTTGGAATAAGGCCTGCCGTGGCCGAACGGTGTGCCCTCATAGGCTGCCCAGCTGCGCAAGCGGTTGGGTACGACAGCAATCATCTGCCCGCCTGGTGCCAGTACCCGCCAGATTTCCCGGAGAAGGTTCACGGGCCTGTTGGCGTGCTCCAGCGCATGCACCAAAATCATCCGATCCACCGAGCTATCAGCCAGCGGCAGATGATATTCCTCCACCAGTGCCGTGCGGCTGCCCACGTGACCCGGCCAATGGCACACCCCCTGCTGCGCGGGCATGAAGGCAAGATACCGGCTGCCCGCCATTCCTTCCGCGCGTTCGATCATGTCAAGATACGGCAGCGTGAAGCCGAAACCGATGGTCAGCCCGTCAGCCTGCGGCGCCGTGAGGCGCATCAGCTTGGCGGCAATAATCGGGCAGGTCGCCCGGCCAAGCGCGCTTTCGTAAAATCGGTAAAGGGCAAGAACGTCAGGCCGCATGGTAGCCCTCCAGCCACGCCAGAAGCGGTTCCCAAAGGCCCTTGCGCGCCTTCGAACCCACCATCATGCCAATGTGTCCGGCACCTGGGTCATGGGCCACAGCATTCGGCAGGCCATCCAGCATGGCATAGGCGCTTTCCTGCGGCACCAGCCGGTCTTCCTCAGGCGCCGCGATCCATACCGGGCAGGTGATTTCCGACAGCTTGACCGGCGCGCCACCCACATGCCAATTGCCCTGCCCCGTCGTATTGTCGCGGTACCAGCCGATCATCGTCTCTTCCGCCACCCGGCGCGGCAAGGGCGCGCCGGTGTTTACCCAGGTCTCAAGTGCAACGAAGAACTCAGCCGCTTCGGTCGTTGGGTCCATCTCGGCAAACTTGCGGAATTTGCGGTCATTCAGCGTGGGGTCGACACTGGTGAAAAAGGTCTGCACGGCATCCACCGGCAGCGGCATCTGGCTTGGCAGCTTCGCCAGCGCCTCGGCCATCACCGGCGCGTATTTCTTGCCTGCATGGGGCTTTTTGGTGTCGAAGTCCCAGGGCGCGGCCACAAGTGCGAGCTTCGAGACCAGCCCACTCGCCCGCGCCGCAAGGGCGGTCGTCAGCGTGCCGCCCATGCAGTAGCCAAGCACCGGCACCGGCCCACCAGCCACGCCCGCCACATGCTCCAGGAACGGCTTCAGCCGCTTCATGACAAAGTCACCGATACCGAACGTCAGCTCTTCGTCACCCGGATCATACCAATGCACCAGATAGGGCCGGTAGCCGCGTTCCTTCAGGAAGGTGGCAAGGCTGCGCCCCGGCTTGAGGTCCAGCACATAGTGGGGGTTGATCAGGCTTGGCACCATCAGGATGGGCTTGCCTTCACCACCAAAATCATAAAGCCGGCAATTGCCGATGCGCACGGCCTCAACGGCGTCGCTTTCCGGCCGCTTGTAGGCGTGCGCGATATATTTGGCGATGCCGCGAAGCATGGCGTCGGCCCGGCCCGAGGCTTTCCGCTCCACCGCCCCATAAAGACGCTGCCAGTCCTCTTCCGTGCGCATCAGGCCCTTGAGTGTCTCGAGGCTGTCACGCACGCCTGTGTGCCACACGCCTGTACCCGCGCGCAGGCGGCGTGCGCCCGCCCCCGCCTCGCGCCAGATCATCAGGCTGTTGGCCAGATGGAGCGACATGGGCCGCGGCCCGCGGATTTGGGCCTCAATATCCGCCCAGGGGCCAGCTGTGTCTTTGGGATGCGCGGTCATGGGGCGTCCTTCTTGCCAGATTGATCAGCAGCCCGGTTGTCAAGCGGCACCTCCAGAAGCGCCGCCAGCTCGGCGTGCGGCAGCAGGTCCTTCTCGGTTGCCCACAGACGGATATTCTCCTGCCACAGGGTCAGGAACAGGTCGGCCGCTTGTTCAATATCTTCGTCGCGCATGACAAATTCACTATAGGAAGCCAGCATTTGGCGCAAAGTCATTTTCTTTGTGCATTTGCACAATTTTCCTTGCGGCAGCGCACCAAATACCATTTAATTCGCCGAATTAATCAAGGATTTGCCGTAGTTTCGGATGTTCTCGCACATGCGAGGAAGAGGTGTCCAACACGGCAGGATGGGACAGAAGATGGCACGGAAAAAACGCGATATAGGCGAACCGATCATCATCAAAAAATACGCCAACCGGCGGCTCTATAACACCGAGACCTCCAGCTATGTGACGCTCGATCACCTTGCTGACATGATCAAGTCTGGTGAAGAGTTTGTGGTGCGCGACGCCAAGACCGGCGAAGACATCACCCGCGCTGTCCTGACCCAGATCATCTTTGAAAAAGAAACCCGCGAAAAGAACATGCTGCCGATCTCTTTCCTCAGGCAGCTGATCAGCCTGTATGGCGATGGGCTTCAGGCCATGGTGCCAAGCTATCTTCAAAGCGCCATGGAAGTGCTGACCCGGCATCAGGAGCAGATCCGCTCCACGTGCGGCGAAGGCGTCGACACCGGCAATTTCATGCCAATTTTTGAGGAACTCACGCGGCAGAACCTGGCGCTTTTTGAACAAAGCATGCGGGCTTTCACCACCGGCGCACAGACAGCGACAAAGCCCGCCGCCAAACCTGCGGCCGACGCACCGAAGGCAGGTGACAAGGATCAGGAAATCGCCGACCTCCAGGCCGAGCTCGCCGCGCTCAAGGACAAAGTGGACGCCTTGTCCAGCTAGAGCCCTGCTCGCACCTTTCATGCGCTTTTTGCCACTTCGTGATACCGGACGGCACCAAAGTGTGTTCAAGTGTGCCAACACATAACAAAATAATCCCGAGCGAGAGTTTACCGGGTC
>JBNKYQ010000085.1:0-11122 GCA_050300975.1 Kordiimonas sp. | reverse complement strand
CGCGCTCGGCTGGAAGAATGCCGACGGCACGATCCCTGAGCGCGTGAAGGCCATGTTCAAGACACCGGAACAGGGTGCCTCGACCGCCGTCTGGGCCGCAACATCCCCGAAGCTTGACGGCATGGGCGGGCTTTACTGCGAGGACGCCGATATCGCCCAGCTTGCCGATGAGAACAGCCAGCGCTGGCACCATGTGCGCGCCTGGGCCTGCGATGAAGCGAACGCCGACAAGCTGTGGGCGATGAGCGAGGAGATGCTGGCTGGGGTTTAAGGCTGTCAGCCGAGTGGGCTAGTCTGATAGAGCGTCACAGGGATGCCGCCGTGAGAAAAGCGCGTCTTGGCTTTCCTGAACTTGAGGCCGGTTGCCCGCGCCAGCTCGTCATTGTTGGTGACAATGCCAACACGCCAGCCTTTGAAGCCCCCTGAAAGCGTCGTGCCCAGCGCCTGATAAAGGTTCCTCAGCTTCTTCACTTCGCCGATCCGCATGCCGTAAGGCGGGTTGATGATCACAAGGCCCGGTTCGCCTTCAGGCGCCACCAGCTCACTCACCGTCTTTCGCTCGAATGCGGTCACGTCCGCCACGCCCGCGCGCTCGGCATTCGCGGTGCTCATCTTGATGGCGCCGCCGTCGCGGTCGAAACCGAAGAAGCGGGCGCTTGTTTCAGCGGCACTCGGCAGGGCTTCCTTCAGGTTTACGAATGCCTCAAGATCAAATGTGGCCAGCTGCTCGAACGCGAAGGACCGGCTGCGCCCGGGCGCCAGGCCCATGGCGATCTCCGCCGCCTCAATCACAAAGGTACCGGACCCGCACATGGGGTCCACCACCGGCTCATCACCTGTGTAGCCGCATTCGCGCAGCAACAGCGCCGCCAGCGTCTCGCGCATCGGCGCCTTGTTCACCGCTTCCTTGAAGCCGCGCTTGTGAAGCCCGTCGCCGGATGTGTCGACGCTGATGGTGCACAGGTCGTCAAAGATACGCACCTTGATGCACACGTCGGCATCGGCAGAAATCGTGCCGCCGAACTCTTCCCTGATGGCAGTCTCTATCCGCTCCGCCGCTGCCTTATGGTGATAGATGCGCGACTTCTTGCAGGTAGCTTCCACGCGTACGGGCACGTCAGGGCGAAGCGTCTCACCCCAAGGAAACCGCCGCGCGGCCTTATCAAGCTTGGCCAGATGCATCACCCGGAAAGCACCCAGGCGCACCAGCACCTGGCTGGCGCCGCGCAGCATCAGGTTGGCGCGCCACACGTCGGTCCAGCTGCCCGTCACCGTCACGCCGCCCTTGTCCGCCTTGGCGTCTTTGAAACCCAGCGCGCGCGCCTCATTGCACAGCACAGCTTCAAGGCCGGGTACGGTTACCAGGAAAATCTCAAGGGGTTCGTTTTGCGTCATGCGCTATTGGTATCCTGTTTCGGCGGAAGCGTCGACTGTTTCAAAAGGGGCGAGCCGCGCGATGCCCGGAAAAGCAAAAACCCGCCTGACCGAAAACGGTTGAGGCGGGTTTTGATGGTGCCCAGAAGAGGACTCGAACCTCCACGTCCATACGGACACTAGCACCTGAAGCTAGCGCGTCTACCAATTCCGCCATCTGGGCACGGGTATCAATTGGTCGGCGGGATGTAGCGCGCCCGGGGGGGTGCTGTCAAGCATCCTGTTTCAAAAAAATCACAAATTTTGACGCGCTCTCCATCCGGAAACCCATGTGACTGCGTACCAAGACAAACGCCGGGTCATTTGCGACATGCCCTTGTTGGGTTTACACTGGTCCGGTCGGGACGTTTTTTCTTTTGGAAGAAGGGGCTTAGGCAATGAAAGAGCGGCTTGTAACCGTCTTTGGCGGGTCCGGTTTTATCGGCAGATATATCGTGGAACGTTTGGCGCGCGAAGGGGCGCAGGTGCGGGTGGCGGTCAGGCGCCCCAATGAGGCCCTGTTCCTCAAACCGCTGGGTGAGTTGGGCCAGATCAGGCTGATGGCGGCGAATCTGAAAAACGAGGCGTCGGTCAGGCGTGCGGTCCGCGGCGCGGATGCCGTGATCAACCTGGTGGGCATCCTGTTCAACAGTGGTGGCCAGACGTTTGAGGCGCTGCAGGCGGACGGCGCGGGGCTTGTGGCCCGCGTGGCGGCCGAGGAGGGCGTCAAGCACATGGTGCAGATGTCGGCCTTGGGTGCGACGCACGCTTCCGACAGCCGCTATGCCCGCACCAAGGCCATGGGCGAAGACGCGGTTCTGGCGGCTTTCGCCGCCGCGACAGTCCTCAGGCCCAGCGTGGTCATCGGCGCGGAAGACGGCTTCTATAACCGCTTCGCCAAGCTGGTGAAACTGTTCCCCCTGCTGCCTATTCCGGGCGCGGACACCAGGTTCCAGCCCGTCTATGTGGACGATGTGGCGAAAGCGGCTGTGATGGCAAGTCATGGCGGCGCCGCGTTTGAAGGCAAGACGTTTGAGCTCGGCGGCCCGCAGGTGCTGACCTTGCGCGCGCTTCTTGAGGATATGATGGACCGCATCGGCACCCACCGGCCGATCATTCGCGTGCCGTGGGGCCTGGCCATGCTTCAGGCCACCTTCCTGCAGATGCTGCCCAATCCGCCGCTGACGCGCGATCAGGTCACGCTTTTGCGGTCTGACAATATCGTCTCGGAAGGCGCACAAGGTTTTGAGGCCTTTGGCATCAAGCCTACGGGCATCGCCGGAGTGCTGCCGCGCTACAGCCAGCAGTATCGGCCCAAAGGCCAGTTCAGCGGGAGTTAGATCGCGCCCATGCCGATAAGCGCGAACAGGCCAACGCCCAACAGCACCCGGTAGACCACAAAGATGGTCATGTTGGCGCGCTCAAGCCATTTCATCAGGAAGTGGATGGCCGCCAGGGCCGCAAGGCACGACAGCCCGGCGCTGATGGCGGCGTCCGCCCAGATGACCGGGTCACCGCTTTCGGCCACATCCTTGCCCAGAAGCACGCCGGCCCCGATGATCGTAGGGATCGAGAGCAGCATGGAGAAACGCGCGGCTTCCTGCCGGGAAAAGCCCAGATACCGGGCCGCTGTCATGGTGATGCCCGCGCGGCTGGTGCCTGGGATCAGCGACAGCACCTGGGCGAAGCCGATGATCAGCGCGGGCTTCACCGCCATGCGGTCCAGCGCCTTCTCGGTCGCGCCTTTCCTGTCGGCAATATAAAGTAGAAGCCCGAAAACGATGGATGTGGTGGCAATCACTGCCGCCCCCCGCATCAGGTCCGCAAGGCCCGTCACCTTGACCGTGAAGCCGAAGATCACCGCCGGGATGGTTGCGATCACAAGCGCCCAGAAAAGCTTGCCGTAGATGGTATCCGCCACAGCGCGGCGGGCAGGCATGACGCCGATGGCGCCCAAGGCGGCAAGGAACAGGCCTTTGGTATCGTCCCTGAAATACAGCAGCACAGCCGCCAGCGTGCCCACATGAACTGCGCCGTCCATCGCCAGGCCTTGGTCCGGCCAGCCGGTCAGCACCGGCACAAGGATCAGGTGACCGGATGAACTAATGGGCAGAAATTCGGTGATGCCCTGAACGATAGCCAGAACGAAAAGATGCAGTGCGGTCACGGGTAATGTCCTCCCCCTCGGCCGGTCATTCGGGCGCCGGTCTTGATGCTGATTCCTTATATCAGCGCCCTCCGCGGGAAGCGAGGCGCTATATGATACCATTGTGGTACTAATATCTACCCAGCGGACTGGAAAAGAATCATTATTTTTGCTAGAGTTAAGAATAATAGGTCAGGTTATTTGTCCTATTGTGAATTTTTTACGTGAAATTTGAGATTTTTGAACATATAATGCGCGCAAGCAGATTCGCAGACACTTTTATTACGTGACAATCCGGATGTTCTGCCGACGACCCTGAGTGAAGGACCGCCGACAAGACCCGTTGTCTCCAAGTGCCAGAAGAATCGAGATAAACAGTGACCAGAGGAAGGGTGCTCTATGGCCGACGATCTTTTGAAATTTGTTTCGATCGACCAGAAAATGCCGGAAAAGCGCAAAGCGGAAGAACGCGTCGGCGATTTTGACGAGGTTTACGCGCGCTATAATATTGAAGGCGCCAAGGAGCAGGCCAGCCGCTGCAGCCAATGCGGTGTGCCTTTCTGTCATATTCATTGCCCGCTGGGGAACAATATCCCGGACTGGCTGCGCCTGACCGCTGAAGGCCGTCTTGAAGACGCTTATGAAATGGCGGCTTCGACCAATAATATGCCTGAAATCTGTGGCCGTATCTGCCCACAGGACCGCCTGTGTGAAGGCAACTGTGTGATCGAGAAGGATTTCGACAGCGTCACCATCGGCAGCGTCGAGAAATTCATCACCGATAACGCCTGGGACCAGGGCTGGATCAAGCCGATCACCCCGCGTGTCGAGCTCAAGGAAAGTGTAGGCATCATCGGCGCGGGCCCAGCAGGCCTCGCAGCCGCTGAAGAGCTTCGCAAGGCCGGTTTCCAGGTGCATATCTATGACCGGCACGACCGCGCTGGCGGCTTGCTGATATACGGCATTCCGGGCTTCAAGCTTGAAAAGGATGTGGTGGAGCGCCGCACCGGCCGCCTGGAGCAATCCGGCATCACCTTCCACCTGGATTTCGAGGTAGGTGACGAGGCGGGCCTCAGCGAGCTCCGTGAAAAGCACGACGCGCTCCTGATCGCCACAGGTGTTTATCGCGCGCGTGGCCTTAAGGTGCCGGGCGTGGGCCTTGGCAATATCCGCGAGGCGCTGGATTACCTGACCGCCTCCAACAAGGTGGGTATGGGCGACGACGTGCCTGAATTTAACGACGGCAGCCTCGATGCCAAGGGCAAGAATGTTGTCGTGATCGGTGGTGGCGACACCGCGACGGACTGCGTGCGCACGGCCGTTCGCCAGGGCGCAAAATCGGTGAAATGCGTTTATCGCCGCGACCGGGAAAACATGCCCGGTTCTGTTCGCGAAGTGCAGAACGCAGAAGAAGAAGGCGTTGAATTTGTCTGGCTCGCGGGCCCTGAAGCCTTTGTCGGGGACGAGGTGGTCGAAGGCGTACGCGTTTATGAAATGCGCCTTGGCGCACCGGACGCCACTGGCCGCCAGGCGCCAGAGCCTGTGCCCAACTCAAGCTACACACTCGATTGTGATCTGGGTGTTCTTGCGCTGGGGTTCGAACCTGAGGACCTGCCCGCCATGTTTGGCGCGCCTGAGCTTCGGGTAACCCGCTGGGGCACGGTGACAGTGGATCACAAGTCCATGATGACCAGCCTGGACGGTGTGTTTGCCGCCGGTGATATCGTGCGCGGCGCCTCCCTTGTGGTATGGGCAATCCGCGACGGCCGCGACGCAGCCGCCAGCATCAAACAGTATCTTAAAGAAAAAGCGCGCCAGGTAGCGTAAGGCGAGGGAGTAAAGAGAATGCAACAGTTTAACGAGCACGTCCCTGGCCCCGTCGGCCTCTATGACCCAGCTGATGAGCACTCTTCCTGTGGTGTTGGCCTGATCGCCGCGCTTGACGGCAAGCCGAAACGCGAAGTGGTGCTGCGCGGCATCGAAGCCCTGAAGGCCATCTGGCACCGGGGTGCCGTCGACGCTGACGGCAAAACAGGCGACGGCGCGGGCATCCATGTGGAAATCCCGCAGGAATTTTTCAAGGAACATGTGCGGGCAACCGGCCACAAGCCGCTTGAGGACAAGCTGGCTGTGGGCATGGTGTTCCTGCCGCGGGTTGACCTGTCGGCCCAGGAAACCTGCCGCACGATCGTGGAAAAAGAGATCCTGGCCCTTGGCTACACTATCTATGGATGGCGTCAGGTGCCGGTGGATATCGATGTGATCGGCGAGAAGGCCGAGGCCACGCGCCCGGAGATCGAGCAGATCATGATCGCAAACACCAAGGGTGCGAGCGAAGAAGAGTTCGAGCGCGAACTGTATGTTTGCCGCCGCCGGATCGAAGCGGCGGTGATCAAGTCGCAGGTTGCGGACTTCTATATCTGTTCGCTCTCGTGCCGGTCGGTGATCTACAAGGGCCTGTTCCTGGCCGAGCAGCTTTCCACTTTCTATCCAGACCTGTTGGACGAGAAATTCGTGTCTTCGTTCGCGCTCTATCACCAGCGCTATTCTACCAATACTTTCCCACAGTGGTGGCTGGCCCAGCCGTTCCGCATGCTGGCCCACAACGGCGAGATCAACACGATCCGCGGCAACGTGAACTGGATGCGCAGCCACCAGATCCGCATGGCATCGATCGCCTTCGGGGAACATTCGGAAGACATCAAGCCGGTGGTGCCGAAGGGCGCATCCGATAGTGCCGCCCTCGACGCCGTCTTTGAAGTGATGGTGCGCGCGGGCCGCGACGCGCCGATGGTGAAAACCCTCCTGGTGCCCGAGGCCTGGACCAACAAGCAATCCATGCCGGACGCACACCGCGCCATGTATGCCTACACCAACGCTGTTATGGAGCCGTGGGACGGCCCGGCGGCGCTTGCAGCCACCGATGGCCGCTGGGTCATCGCGGGGCTGGACCGGAATGGCCTTCGCCCGATGCGCTTCACTGTCACCAACGACGGTTACCTGATCGTTGGGTCTGAGACCGGCATGGTCGTGGTTGACGAAGAAGACGTGCTAGAGAAAGGCCGCCTGGGCCCGGGCCAGATGATCGCGCTCGACCTCAAGGAAGGCCGCTTCTATCACGACCGGGAAATCAAGGACAAGCTGGCCGCCAGCCAGCCGTTCGAAGACTGGGTCGAGGACATCCGCAAGATTGATGAGCTGCCGGGCTTCCGTGGCCCTGAGGAACCCGAGTTCACCGGCGAAGAGCTGAAGAAACGCCAGATCGTGGCGGGCCTGAGCCACGAGGACCTTGAGTTGATCCTGCAGCCGCAGGTGATGACGGCCAAGGAAGCCATCGGCTCCATGGGGGATGACACCCCGCTTGCTGTGCTGTCGTCGAAGTACCGCAACCTCAGCCATTATTTCCGGCAGAATTTCAGCCAGGTCACCAACCCGCCAATCGACAGTTTGCGCGAACACCGGGTGATGACGCTGAAGACCCGCTTCGGCAACTTCAACAACGTTCTTGATGCCGGTCACACGCAGGCAGGCGCCATCGTGCTCGACAGCCCCGTGATCTCGAACCGCGAATGGAAAACGCTGATCAGCCACTTCGGTGACGAAGCCCAGGTGATCGACTGTACCTTTGACGCCCATGCCGGTGACGGCGCGCTTCGGGAGGCGCTTGACCGTATCCGGCGCGAGGCCGAAGACGCGGTGCGCGAAGGCCGTGGCCACCTGTTCCTGACCGATGAGAACATCAGCGCAGACCGTGCGCCAGTGCCGATGATCCTGGCGGCAGGCGGCCTGCATACGCACCTGATCAACAAGGGCCTTCGTACCTTCACCAGCCTTAATGTGCGCTCGTCCGAATGTCTGGACCCGCATTATTTCGCGGTGCTGATCGGCGCGGGCGCGACCACCGTGAACGCCTACCTGGCGCAGGACGCCATCGCGGACCGGCACGCCAAAGGCCTGTTTGGCGATATGGACCTCAATGAAGCCATCTGGCGCGCGTCCGAAGCCATCGACCAGGGGCTCCTCAAGATCATGTCCAAGATGGGCATCTCTGTGATTTCAAGCTATCGGGGCGGCAACAACTTCGAAGCGCTTGGGCTGTCGCGGTCGCTGGTGGCGGAGTTTTTCCCCGGCATGCCGACCAAAATCTCCGGCATCGGCCTCGCGGGTATCCAGCACAAGGTGCTTGAGCAGCACGCCAAGGCATTTGACGAGGAAGGCGCAAGCCTGCCGATCGGTGGCATCTACCGCTATCGCCGGGGCGGCGAGGTGCATGCCCACGACGGCCAGCTGATCCATCTGCTGCAAACTGCCGTCACACAGGATAATTACGCCAAATATCTGACCTACTCCCGCGGCCTTCATAACCTGCCGCCGGTGAACCTGCGCGACCTGATGGATTTCCGCCGGGCCGACGAGGCGCTGCCACTGGATGAGGTCGAATCGATCACCCAGATCCGCAAGCGTTTCATCACGCCGGGCATGAGCCTCGGGGCGCTGTCGAAGGAAGCGCACGAAACGCTGGCCATCGCCATGAACCGTATCGGCGCCAAATCGGTGTCGGGTGAGGGCGGCGAAGACAGCAAGCGCTACAAGCCTTATGAGAACGGCGATAACGCCAACAGCCCGATCAAGCAGGTGGCCTCCGGCCGCTTCGGGGTGACAGCGGAATATCTGAACGCCTGCGAAGAGCTCGAGATCAAGGTGGCCCAAGGCGCCAAGCCAGGTGAAGGCGGCCAGCTGCCGGGCTTCAAGGTGACAGAAATGATCGCGAAGCTGAGGCACTCCACGCCGGGTGTGACGCTGATTTCGCCGCCGCCGCACCATGATATCTATTCAATCGAGGACTTGGCGCAGCTGATCTACGACCTGAAGCAGATCAACCCGCGGGCGCGAGTGTGTGTGAAGCTGGTGTCTTCAGCCGGTATCGGTACGATCGCGGCGGGTGTTGCCAAGGCGCACGCCGATGTGATCCTGGTGTCCGGCCATTCGGGCGGCACGGGCGCAAGCCCGCAGACCAGCATCAAATATGCCGGTACACCGTGGGAAATCGGCCTTGCGGAAGTCAACCAGGTGCTGACGCTCAACGGCCTCCGCCACCGGGTGCAGCTTCGGACCGACGGCGGCATCCGCACGGGCCGCGATGTTGTCATTGCTGCCATGCTGGGTGCTGAGGAATACGGCGTGGGCACAGCAAGCCTTGTGGCCATGGGCTGCATCATGGTGCGCCAATGCCACTCGAACACTTGCCCCGTGGGTATCTGCACGCAGGACGAAGACCTTCGCAAGAAGTTTGACGGCACCGCCGACAAGGTGGTGAACCTCTTCAGTTTCATCGCTGAGGAAGTGCGTGAAATTCTGGCTGAGCTGGGCGTTGAAAGGCTCGATGACATCATCGGCCGCACCGACCTTCTGCATCAGGTCAGCCGCGGCGCAGACCATCTGGACGACCTGGACCTGAACCCGCTTCTCGTGCAGGTGGGGGGGCGTAACCGCCGCGCTGTGTGCACGCTTGAAGGCCGCAACGAAGTGCCTGATACCCTGGATGCCCAGATGCTTGAAGATGCCAAGGCTGTGTTCAGTAAAGGCGAGAAGATGCAGCTGACGTATTCTGTGCAGAATACACTGCGCGGCATCGGCACGCGCTTCTCTTCGGAGATCACGCGCACCTTCGGCATGACCGGGCTGAAGCCTGACCATGTGACCGTGCGGCTACGCGGCTCTGCCGGTCAGTCTCTTGGCGCATTTGCGGTGCAGGGCCTGAAGATCGAGGTGTCTGGCGACGCCAACGACTATGTCGGCAAGGGCCTTTCGGGCGGTACCATCGTGGTGCGGCCATCGAACCGGGCGTCATTCAATTCGAACGACAATACCATCATCGGCAACACGGTGCTTTATGGCGCCACCGCAGGCAAATTGTTCGCGGCGGGCCAGGCCGGTGAGCGCTTCGCGGTCCGGAACTCGGGCGCGACGGTGGTGATTGAGGGCTGCGGCGCCAACGGCTGTGAATATATGACCGGCGGCACGGCAGTGATCCTGGGCGGCGTTGGCGACAACTTCGGCGCGGGCATGACCGGCGGTATGGCTTTTGTCTATGACGCGGAGGGTTCGTTCGAAGAGCATGTGAACGAGGAAACGGTGCTTTATAACCGTCTGTCGTCCGCGCACTGGGAAGCCGTTTTGAAAGCCCTTATAGAGGAACATGTGGCGGAAACCCACTCTCGCTGGGGCGCGACCGTGCTGTCGAACTGGGAAGCCAAGCGCGGTCATTTCTGGCAGGTGGTGCCGAAGGAAATGATCACCCGGCTTGAGTATCCGGTGAGCGATGAAGCAGACGAGGAAGCCCTGACGGCTTGATAGGCCGCGTCAAACAACAGCCTCAATTTTCAATCAGCATGACCCCGGGGAAGCAGCCGCATCCCCGGGGTTTTTCGTATCCGTACGCGTTTTCCGGATTGGCGGGGCGCCCGCCATCGGCTAATAAGGGGCTGTTATGCCAATACTTTATCATCACTGGCTTAGTCCTTCCGCGCGGTTCGTACGCGCGCTTCTCGTGGAGAAGCGCGTGGCCTTTGAACTGCGCCTGGAGAAGGAGTGGGAGCGCCGTCCGGCTTTCCTCGCCCTTAATCCGGCGGGCGAGGTGCCCGTGCTGGTGATGGATGACGGCCACGCCTATTCAGGCACCATGGCCATCGCCGAGTATCTTGAGGAAGTGATCCCCGAACCGCCAATGCTGACCGGCGACGCCGAGGACCGCTATGAAATCCGCCGCCTGACGGGCTGGTTTCATAACAAGCTGGGCACAGAGGTCACGCGCCACACGGTTTCGGAAAAGCTGTTCAAGCGGTTCCTGAGGATGGGCGAACCGGATTCGGAAGCCATCCGCTGCGCGTCCCATAACCTCAAGGTGCACCTGAAATATATCTCCTACCTGTCCGAGCGCCGTCATTATCTGGCAGGCCCGCAGTTCACCATGGCGGATGCCGCCGCCGCCGCGCATATCTCGGTGGTCGATTATTTCGGCGACATCAACTGGGAAGACTGGCCGCAGGTCAAGGAATGGTACATGCGGGTGAAATCGCGCCGGTCCGTGCGGGCGCTTCTTGATGACCGCATTACGGGCCTGAAGCCACCCGCCCATTATTCCGAACTGGATTTCTAAGTGCCCGGGGGTCCGAAAGCTGGCCCCGGCGACATCCGCGTCGCGCTTGAAGCCAAAGCACGCGAGCTTGGCTTCGACGCCTTCGGCATCACGCGGGCGGAAACCAGCGACAAGGTCGTTGAGGGCCTCAGGAATTTCGTCGCCCTCGATCGCCACGGCAGCATGGCATGGATGAAGGAACGCCTTCATCACCGGGAAAGCCCCCAGAACCTGTGGCCTGAGGCCAAAAGCGCCATCATGCTGGGCGTCAACTATGGCCCCAAGGAAGACCCGCGCCTGCTGGTCAAGTCGGAAGGCGTTTATGCCTGGAACCATCATGGCGAGCAGGTGATCGACGGGTCGTCGGGTCTGTTCTGCACCCCCGCCGGTCACGGCCGCCGCGAGATTGCCGATGCTGTCCACCA
>JBNKYQ010000084.1:0-11135 GCA_050300975.1 Kordiimonas sp. | reverse complement strand
ACTGGCTGACCGTTACAGGCACACCATTGAGGGCTGCGTTGCCGCTGACGGGGTCAAAAAGCTTGTCGTCTGTCAGGATGTTGCAGTTGACGCCTTCCTGCTCGGACGCCACAGAAAGCTTCACGCCTTTCTCCTTGTGGCCCCAGCCGTGCGGCAGGCTGACAACGCCGGGCATCATGTCTTCGCTGCCAATCACTAAGGTTTCCACTTCGCCCACGCGGGAAGCAATGCGCACGCGGGCTTCATCCGCGATGCCACGGGCCGCCATGTCGGAGGGGTGCATCATAAGTTGCCAGCGTGCCGGGCCTTTGGTCAGCCGCGTGCTGTTGTGCATCCAGCTGTTGTTGGAGCGCACGTGCCGCCGCCCGATCAGGAGCAGTTCACCGTCCATGAGGGTCTGGCGGCTGTCCATCAAGCGCTTCATGTCCGCGAGCATCAGGTCAAGGTCGAGCTTTGCGGGCCCGGATAGGCGCCCGGGCATGCTGGGCATGAGCGGCCCAAGGTCAAGCCCGTGTGGGTGTTCAGTCAGCTTTTCAAGCGTCAGGCCAAGCTCTGCGCCCACGGCCTTGCCGTAAGGGCCATACTGGAGGCCCTGGTCCAGAAGCACGTGCGGGGCGGGGAGGGGCTTGTAGTCCATCCCCTTCTTCTTCGCGATGGCGGCCGCGAGGCCGATCATGATCTCCCAGTCGTGCTTGGTTCCCGCTGGCGGGTCAAACACCGGCGCATTGTAGCGCGTGATGTTCCTCACTGCCAAGCGGTTGAAGCTGATATCATAGTGGTCATGCTCCAGCGCTGAAGTGGGCGGCAGGATCACGTCCGCGTACCGGGTTGTTTCATTTAGGTAAATATCGATCGACACCATGAAGTCGAGGCCCTCAAACGCTTTGTCCAGGTCGCCCGCATTGGGGGCCGAAAGCGCCGGGTTGGCGGCAATGGTGAACAGGCCCTTGATCTGGCCTTCGCCGGGCGTGAGGATTTCCTCCGCCATGGCAACAGCCGGAAACTCGCCCGAGAATACAGGCAGGCCACTGACACGGCTGTGTTTGGTGGCGAAATAGCCCGCGCCACGTGCGCCGGGCGTGACGTTACCGAACGCAGGCGTCGGCACCATGATGCCGCCCGGCACATCCATGTTGCCGGTGATGATATTGAGGACCTGCAGCGCCCACTGGCATAGGGTACCGAATGTCTGGGTGGAGACACCCATGCGGCCATAGGCGGCAGCACCCTCTGTTTTAGCCATGGTGCGCGCCAGGTCGCGGATGACATCTGCGTCGATGCCGGTTTGGTCTGCCGCCAGTTCGGGCGTGAAGGGGCTGACAGCATCGCATACCGCTTCAAGGCCTGTCACATGGCCTTCCATGGGCCCAAGGTCCACAAGGTCTTCGGTGAATACGGTCTGGATCATGGCCAGGATCAGGAAGGCGTCGCTGCCGGGGCGGATGAAATGATGGGCATCGGCGATGGCCGCGGTCTCCGTGCGCCGTGGGTCGATCACCACAAACTTGCCGCCGCGCGTCTGGATGTCCTTCAACCGGTTCTTCACGTCTGGCACGGTCATCATGCTGCCGTTCGACGCCAGCGGGTTGCCGCCAATGATCAGCATGAAGTTGGTGCGGTCGATATCCGGCACCGGCACCAGATACTGGTGGCCGTACATCAGGTGCCCCACCAGCATGTGCGGCAGCTGGTCAAGCGACGTGGCAGAGAAGTGATTCTCCGTGCCGATCACGCGGCGAAGCTCTCCGCCGTGGGTCAGGGTGCCATAATTGTGCACGCTGGGGTTCCCGGCAAAGAAGCCGATGCTGTTGGGGCCACCCGCTTCCTGGATGGCGACCACATTTTCAGCCACAAGGGCGAAGGCCTCGTCCCAGCTGATCTCCTGCCAGTCGTCGCCCACGCGCTTGATCGGCTTTGTCAGCCGGTCCGGGTCTGTTTGCAGGTCCTGGAGCGCAGTGGCCTTGGGGCAGATATGGCCGCGACTGAACGGGTCATCCCTGTCACCCTTGATGGAAAGGATCCGGTTGCCTTCGGTCTCGATCGCGACACCGCAGATGGCCTCGCACAGATGGCAGGACCGGTAATGGGTTTTCCTTTGATCACTCACGGCTGTCTCCCCAAATGACGTCAGATGACATCATAATGTTTTAACCTTTGATGTGTATCCGTGAGCTATGGTGAATGACCGGCGTTTCAAGGTCCAGCTCCATTGAGGTGTCGGACAGTCATTGCACCAAGGGCCTATGCCTGTTAGGCCTGTTGCCCGAACAAGAACCCCCGCACGCATTATCAGGAGGACCTGTGACTTTACGCGCGACACTTTTCAGTATTGCCGCCCTTCTGTTGGGCGCAGGCAGCTTGAACCTGGGCATGGGGCTGCAGGCCTCGCTTCTTGGGGTGCGCGCGGGCATTGAGGACTTCCCGACGCTGTTGATCGGCCTTGTGATGTCAGCCTATTATGCGGGTTTTGTGGCGGGCAGCCTGTATGCGCCCAGCGTGGTGGCACGGGTGGGGCATATCCGCACCTTTTCGGCCTTCGCGTCGCTGGCGTCGGCCGCGGCCATCTGCCACGCTGTGTTTGTTGACCCCATCAGCTGGATCATATTCCGCGCGCTGACCGGTTTCTGTTTCGCCGCCCTCTGCCTGGTGGCGGAAAGCTGGCTCAACGCCCGCGCCAGCAACCTCAATCGCGGCACTGTGGTGTCGATCTATTTCGTCGTGATGCTGGGCATGACAGCTGCCGGGCAGGCTTTCCTGATGATGGCCCCGCCAGAAGGCTATGACCTGTTCGTTTTCGTATCCGTGATCATTTCGCTCGCGCTTGTGCCGATTGCGCTAACAAGCACGCCCAGCCCGGAAATTTCCACGCCGAACCGCATGGGCTTCGGCAAGCTCTATAAAGTGTCGCCCGTGGGCGCGGTTGGGACAATTTTCGCAGGGCTTATCACCGGCGCCTATTGGGGGCTGGGCGCTGTCTTCGCGCAGGCCAAGGGGCTGGTGTCTGATGATATCGCCGTTTTCATGACGCTTCTGGTGCTGGGCGGTGTGGTGACCCAGTGGCCGCTTGGGCGTCTGTCGGATCATATGGACCGGCGGATCGTGATCGGCTTTGTCGCCCTTTCCATCGCCGCGGTCGGCATTCTGGTGTCCACCGACATCCTGCCGGATGACCCCTGGCTCTTTATCATGGGCGCGCTGATGGGCGGTCTTGTGCTGCCGCTTTATGGCCTTGTGCTTGCGCACACCAACGACCACCTTGAGGCCGAAGATTTCGTGCCCGCGGGGGCCGCACTTCTGATGTTCTACGGCATGGGGGCGGTGATGGGGCCGCTTCTGGGGACGCTGGCGATGCGGATGATCGGCCCGGGTGGGCTGTTCCTCTATCTGGCGCTTGCGTCTGTCACACTGGCCACTTTCACCGCCTACCGCATGACCCAGCGCGCTGCGGTGGACGCGGAAGACACAGAAAGCTTCGTGCCTGTCACCAGCACCACGGCCATGGCCTATGAACTTGACCCGCGCGGTGAAGACGAAGACGATTTGGGTTTCGAGGAAGACCCTGAAGCCCAGGCTGTCCAGATCGCCGATCGGCCCTGATACGGGTACCTTTGTCCGCTGGGCGTCTATTCCATTTTGACCGGGTAGATCTTTAGGCTACAGTGTGCGTGCATGGGGGCATGCGCTGGGGCTGGGGAGCTACTATGACAGATCAGACGTTCGACATTGTCGTGTTCGGGGCCACGAGCTTCGTCGGCAAAATTCTTTGCACATATATGGTGGAACACTACGGCCTTGCCGGCAGCGTGCGCTGGGCCGTCGCTGGCCGGTCGCTGACCAAGCTGGAGGCGCTGAAGGAATGCCTGGGTGAGAGCGCGGACGGGCTTGAGCTGATCGTTGCCGATGCGGCAGACGAAGTGACACTCAAGGCCATGGTGGCGCGCACCAAGGTTATCATCTCAACCGTCGGGCCCTATGCGCTCTATGGCGAGCCGCTGGTGAAGACATGCGCGGAAACCGGTACCGACTATGTCGACCTGACGGGCGAAGTGCAGTGGATCAGGCGCATGGTGCGCCGCTATGAAGACGTGGCTGAAGCAAGCGGGGCCCGCATCGTTCACTGCTGCGGGTTTGACAGCATCCCCAGCGACCTGGGCGTCCATTTCCTGGAACGGGAAGCCATGGCCAAGTTCGGCGCGCCTGCCACACGGGTGAAGATGGGCGTGAAGGCCATCAAGGGTGGCATGTCGGGTGGCACGGTCGCCAGCCTGATGAATGTCATGAAGGAAGTGGCCAAGGAACCTGAGCTGAAGAAGGAACTGGCCGACCCCTATAGTATCTGCCCGCGCGAACACGGTTTCAGCGCGCGTCAACGCAATATTTCAGGCGCCAAGTTCGACAAGGATTTCGGCCGCTGGCTGGCGCCTTTCATCATGGCGGGGATCAACACCCGCGTTGTTCACCGCACCAACGCGCTGAAGGGCAAGGCCTATGGTGCCCAGTTCCGATATGACGAAGCCATGTTCATGAAAAGCCGGATGCAGGCAACCTTCGCCACACTCGGTATGGGCATCTTCATGCTGCTGGCGTCCCTTGCGCCCACGCGATACCTGCTGGAACGCTTTGTGGTGCCGAAGCCCGGTGAAGGGCCAACGCCCGAGCAGCAGCTAAACGGCTTTTATGATCTGCGTTTCTTCGGCAAGACGGATGCGGACGATGTGATCAGGGCAAAGGTCACCGGTGACCGGGACCCGGGCTATGGTTCCACTGCCAAGATGCTGGCGCAGGCAGGCATTTGCCTGGCGCAGGATATTCCGAAATCCGGCCTCAAGGGCGGCTTCTGGACATCGGCGACGGCCATGGGCGACAAGCTGATCGACCGGCTTGAAAAACACGCGGGGCTCACGTTCATCCTGGATGATTAAACGCGCCTGACCATGATTGCAGCTGCGACAAATCGCCATTTGGGAACGGCATCATCTGGCCTCACAATGGGCTTCCAAACTTGGGAGAAAGCCATGAGTGTTTCAGTCGCTGACCTGCCGAAATCAAGTGCCCTGTGGGGCCATGTGAAGCAAGGTGATTTTCTGGATTGCTACCGGGCGACTGCTGTGCCGCTGGGGCTGGAGATGGAAGAAGCGGTGCGCGCCGCCATCGCCTATATGCCGCCCTGGGTGCGGACATTGATGGACCTGAGGAATCGGATTGTCGGGCCCTTGGGCCTGAAGGCCGGGAAGCACAGCCGACGGGCGAGTGCCGCAGAGGAAGGCGTCCTTGACACGACCTCAGGCGGCGAGCGGATTGTTTTCACCGTGCGCGAACGCTTTGAGAATGAGATCATCCTGGGCGAAGATGACAGCCATCTGGATTTCAGGGTTTCGGTCTACCGCACGCCGGTAGCCTGGTATGTCGCCACGTGGGTGCATCCTCACGCTTGGTACGGTTGGCTGTATCTTTATACCATCCTGCCGTTCCATAAGGCGATCATGCGGCTTTCGGCGAAGCGTTTGGAGAGTGTCAAGAGCCCCACGGCATAAAGCGTTTGTAGCCTTTTAACTTTTTACCTCTTATCATAGAGGAAGCGCATGGGGGTGGTTTGGAGTGTGAATGCGTCTGGTTTGGTCGAGCCTGCTGTTGCTTCTGATGTCTGTTCCCGCGTGGGCGCAGACCTTCATGCTCGTGACAGAAGAACAGCCGCCCATGAATTTCACCGACCCCGAAACGGGCAAGGTTGTCGGCATCACCACCGAACTTGTTGAAGCCATCATGCAGAAGGCCGGGTACGGCTATGAGCTGTCGCTCCTGCCTTGGAACCGGGCTTACCGCTATGCGTTGAGGGACGTAAACACCTGCATCTTTACCACTGTTCGCACGCCAGAGCGTGAAGACAAGTTCAAGTGGGTCGGCCCGCTTTACACCAGCGGCTGGGCCTTCTACCGCCGGGCAGGGGCGGACGTGACTATTGGCAGCGTTGAAGACATCAGTGGCAAGATTGTCACGGCCACAACGGGCACCGTCAATATTTCCGGTATCAAGGATATACCGGGTATCCGGCTTCTTGAGGTGCCGACAGACCACCGGTCGCTTGTGCTCCTGAATGAAGGCCGCGCTGACCTGTGGGTGTCGGGCGTGTTTACCGCCTTTATCGGCGGGGACCAGGCAGGCGTGGTGCCGGAACTGGCTTTCCTGTGGCGCCCGATCGAGCTGTCGCTCGCGTGCAATATCGCCACGGATGATGAGGCTATCGCCCGCCTCAACGCCGCCAACGAAGCGCTTGAACCCCTGCGGCAGGAACTGAAGGCCCGGCATTATTATTACACCCGCGAGCGGGGCGCTTCCCCGCTGCCGCAGTAGAACGTTCCTGGATTATATCTTTCGTTTATCACCTCATCGCATCATGCATTTGCAGGCTTGCGCACCCCTTTTGATGACCCTACGGTGTCTGGAAACATGCAAAGGGGATACAATATGCAATTCAGGGAGCTTGGGTGGGCCGCCGCTCTTGGCGCCGCGCTCGCGATCAGCGCCAGCGCCACGGCCATGGAAGCCAAAGAAAAATGGGACGTGAACAACCCGCCGGTTACAGGCGCGGCCAAGGATGTCACCATTGATACGGCTGAGGGTACGTGGATGAGCCTGGATGTCAGCCCGGACGGCAAGATGATTGCCTTCGATCTGTTGGGCGACATTTATGTGATGCCGGCCACGGGCGGCAAGGCCACTGTGATCGCAAGCGGCGTGGCGTGGGACATGCAGCCGCGCTTCTCCCCTGATGGCAGCGAGATTGCCTTCACCAGTGACCGTGCGGGCGGCGACAATATCTGGGTGATGAAGGCCGACGGCTCAGAGCCGCGCCAGATCACCAAGGAAAGCTTCCGCCTGATGAACAACCCGACCTGGAGCCCGGACGGCGAGTTTATCGCGGCCCGCAAGCACTTCACTACGCGGCGGTCGCTCGGCACAGGGGAAATCTGGCTGTATCACGCGTCCGGCAAGGCATCTGGCGGCCTGCAGATTGTCAAGCGCCCCAACGACGCTTTCCAGAAGGAGCTGGGGGAACCCATGTTCAGCCCGGACGGTGACAGCATCTATTACACAATGAACGTCACGCCAGGGAACACCTTCCTCTATGCGCAGGACAGCAACACCGAGGTGTTCCAGATCAAGAAGGTGTCGCTTACGGACGGCACGGTCGAAACCGCTGTGGGTGGCCCCGGCGGCGCCGTGCGCCCCGCGCCGTCGCCTGATGGCACTAAGCTGGCCTTCGTCAAGCGCGTGCGCGCCAAATCCCGACTGTTTGTCAAAGACCTCGCGACCGGCGAGCTGACCATGCTCGACGATGACCTGGACTATGATATGCAGGAAGGCTGGGCCGTGCATGGCCTGTATCCGAACATGGACTGGACGCCGGACAGCCGCCAGATCGTCTATTGGTCACGCGGGAAAATCTGGCGCATGGATGTGGCATCGGGCGAGAAGGCCGAAATCCCGTTCCATGTGCAGGATACGCGCACGGTCTATGCGCCGCCCCGCTTCAAGGTGGACGTGGCGCCGGATGTGTTCCGCACCAAGATGGTGCGCTTCGCCACCCCGTCGCCTGACGGCAAGTCCGTGGTGTTCGAAAGCCTGGGCAGCCTTTATGTAAAAACGGGTGATGGCGAGCCGAAGAAACTCACTCGCGGTGGTGACTATGGCTTTGAGCTCTCGCCCATCTGGTCCCCAGACGGCAAGACCATCTATTTCATCACCTGGGACGACCAGAAGCTGGGCAGCATCCAGCGCGTCAGCGCGCGTGGCGGCAAGGCCAAGGCTGTGCTGGACGTGGCAGGCCACTATGCCGACCTGGCGATCAGTGATGACGGCGACACGCTTCTGTTCCAAAAGCGTGGGGGTGGCTATCTCCTTGAAGATACGCACGATGAAAACCAGGGCATCTACCGCATGGCCACTAAAGGCGGCGCGCCGGAGCTGGTCACCAAGGACGGCAGCGCCCCGGCCTTCGGGCCGGGTGGCCGCATCCTGGTGCAGCGCGGCAACGCGCTCGTCAGCCTGTCCGCGAACGGCTATGACGCCCGTACGGTCGCCAGCGCCAAATATGCGTCTGACCTGAAGCTCAACAAGTCGGGCAGCCATATTATCTGGCGCGAAAACTATCACGTCTATATGGCGCCTGTGCCCGCGACCGGGCATGAAATCAGCCTGTCTACAACCGGTGGCAGCGTGCCTGTCGCCAAGCTGACGCGCGACGGCGGCACCTATATTGGCTGGGCGGACGATGACACCGCATACTGGTCCATCGGGCCGGTGATGAAACAGGTGGATGTGGCGGATGCCTTTGGCGCTGATTTCAAGGCACCTGAAGGAGGGCTGGACCTGTCGCAGGAAGTTGTGGCGGCGAAGCCTGAGGGCATCACGGCCATCACGAACGCCCGCATCGTCACCATGGAAGGCGATGAAGTGATTGAAAGCGGCACCATCGTCATCGATGGCAACCGTATCCAGGCGCTGGGTGCGGATGTTATGGTACCGGAAGGCGCAACGGTGATTGATGCTGCGGGCAAAACCGTGCTGCCGGGCTTCATGGACGTTCACGCCCATGGGCCATACGGCAGCGGCGAGATCGTGCCGCAGCAGAACTGGTCGCAGATGGGGCATCTGGCCTTCGGTGTGACCACCACCCATGACCCGTCAAGCCGGGCCACGCTTGTGTTTGCCGCCAGTGAATATCAGCAGGCTGGCAAGATTTTGGCGCCGCGCACCTTCTCGACCGCTGAGATCGTCTATGGCGCGAAATCCAGCTATTGGGCACCTGTGGACGAGATCAACGACGCGCTCGCACACGCCCGCCGCCTGAAGGCCCAGGGTGCCATCAGCATCAAGAACTATAACCAACCGCGGCGCGACCAGCGCCAGCAGGTGGTGGAAGCCGGGCGTCAGCTTGGTCTGAATGTGGTGGCCGAAGGCGGCTCGCTGTTCCATCAGGACATGAACCTGATCGTGGACGGTAACACGGGCGTCGAGCACACGCTGCCGAACCAGCATATCTACGGCGACGTGCTGCAGTTCTGGCCACAGACAGAGGTTGGCTTTACGCCGACGCTCGTGGTGGCCTTCGGAGGCATGAGCGGCGAAGATTACTGGTACAAGCACCTGGACGTGTGGAAGCACCCACGCCTCAGCTACTTTGTGCCGCCAACCGTGCTGCAGCCACGTTCCGTTCGCCGCGAGGTGGCGCCGGAAGAAGATTACGGCGACGCGCTTAACGCCGCTTTCGCCAAGGACCTGATGGAACGCGGCGTCAGTGTGCACACGGGCGCCCACGGCCAGCGTGAAGGCTTCGGCACCCACTGGGAGCTCTGGAGCTTCGTACGCGGCGGCATGACCCCGCATCAGGCCCTCAAGGCGGCCACCATCAACCCGGCGCGCTATATGGGCATGGACGCGGACATCGGCAGCCTCAAGGCGGGTAAGCTTGCGGATCTGTTGATCATCGACGGCAACCCGCTTGTGGATATCAAGGACACCGATAAGCTGACCCACGTGATGCTGAATGGCAGGCTGTACCGCACTGATACCCTTAAGGAAGAGGCCACAGGCACATTTGCGCCCAAGCCGTTCTATTGGGCAGACAGACCTGAAAGCAGCATCCGCTAGGCGGCGGCCACATACACTTTGATCAGGGAGGCTTTGGCCTCCCTTTCCGTTTGCAAGCTGTTAACCACTTGTTTGCTAGGCTTTTACCCGGGTAAGGAAGAGGGCTTGGATGCGCCTGGTTCTGGGGATAATCACAACACTATTGCTGGCGCACCCTGCGGCGGCGCAGACGCTTACACTGCTGACCGAAGAGAACCCACCCCTCAATTATACCGACCCTGAAACCGGCGAAATCACCGGCGCCGCAACCGAGCTTGTCTCAGCTATCCTGAATGAAGCGGCGGTGGCATTCACCGTTCGCAGCCTGCCGTGGGCGCGGGCGTTCCGGCAGGCTAGGGAAAACCCCAATCACTGCGTATACGCCACCGTTCGGTCTGAAGAGCGGGAAGACATGTTCGAATGGGTGTCACCGTTGTTTGTGGGCGGCTGGGCGCTCTATAAAAAGCCCGGTAGTGAACTGGATGTGAAGGCCATTGATGACCTTGAAGGCCATGTTGTCGCCGCCATGACCGGGACGGCGGCGCTTGCGAAACTGAAAACCGCGACCAACGCCGAAGTGGTGACCGCCCAGCGCGATGATACGGCGCTCGCGCTTCTGTATCATGGCAGGGCGGACCTGTGGCTTTCGGGCGTGTTCGCGGCACCGCATTCCGCCAAAACAGCCGGCCTGCCGATGCCCGAGGTAGCCTTTATCTGGCGCCCAAGCGTGATCGCTCTGGCGTGCGGCAAGGGCACGGACCCGGCGCTCATAGCCAAGCTCAAAGGGATCAACCAGGGGCTGGACGACTTACGGACAGACCTGATGTCCCGCTACCATTATGGCGCGCCCTGAGGGGTCGGGAAAAAGCGGTCCATGATGGCGTAGGTCTTGTTCACCTCGCCTTGCAGCCAGCCGGCGAATTCCTTGTATTTGTCGGTTTCCGCGAACTCGTAGGAACATACGAGCCAGTCTGACGGCCTGACCGGATAAGGCTTTCCAAGCGGTACCAGGAAGCCGTTCTCGACATCCTGCTCATATAGAAGCGCGCGCCCGAGTGCGACGCCCAGCCCGCTCATGGCGGCCTGCAGGGCCAGGTCTGTGCGGTCGAAACGGCTGACGGGCTCGACCGCTTGCTTGAAGTCCTGTTCGGCCTCGACAAACTCGCGCCAGCCGAACGGGATGGGGTCCACCTCGGTCGCATGGTCCATCAATATGTCATGCTCCACCGTCCAGGGACTAGAGGGGTCGATACCCTTTTCCTTGATGTAAGAGGGGCTGGCGACTGCCTGCATGAGCGAGGTGCCAAGCCTCACGCACCTCAGGCCCGGGTAGGGGCCGATGCCGTACCGGATGGCCACATCGGCTTCCCCACGGGTGAAGTCCACCAGCCGGGTCTGGGCCTGGACCGACAGGCTGAGCCCAGCGGCCCGTGCCTGCATCAGCCGCGGTACCATCCATTTCATCGCCAGCGACGGCGGCACCGAGACGCGAATGGCAGATCGGA
>JBNKYQ010000083.1:0-11357 GCA_050300975.1 Kordiimonas sp. | reverse complement strand
GATCCGGGAGTGCGATGGGTAGCGCGTTAAGGCATTGGGATGGCGACGGGTTTATAGGTGGGAATGGATAAAGGCTTCGGCGCTAAGACTGTCCGCAGCGCGGACCTTGAAACGGCCGTTACCAAATGCGTTCAGGGCGTGATGGACAACAGCGGCCAGTCCTGCAACGCCAGAACCCGTATCCTGGTGCCGCATGACCGGTATGAGGAAGCGGTGGCGATCGCGGTGAAAGCTGCGGAGGCGCTGAAGGTGGGCAACCCAGATGAGGACGTGGACCTAGGCCCTGTTGCGAACAAAACCCAGTATGGCCGGGTTGTCAGCATGATCGAGGCCGGAATCAGGGAAGGCGCCACCTGCCTCACAGGCGGTCCTGACCGTCCGGCAGGGCTTGAACGAGGCTATTTCGTGGCCCCAACCCTGTTTGGGGACGTGCGCCGTGACATGACAATTTTCCGCGAAGAAATCTTCGGCCCTGTTGCCGCCCTCATGGGGTATGGCAGCAAGGAAGAGGCAATCGAGATCGCCAACGATTCAGACTATGGCCTGTCTGGCGCCGTGTGGGCGAAAGACCGGGAAGAGGCTGTTGCGGTTGCGAATGAGCTCAGGACCGGGATGGTCCACATCAATGGCGCCGGGCTTGATAGCGCTGCGCCATTCGGTGGCTATAAGATGTCCGGCAACGGTCGGGAATGGGGCCGTTTTGGGCTTCATGAGTTTCTGGAACTCAAGTCTGTCTACGGTGCCAGCGCATAGGCTGGCACCCTCTCTCTCGTTTGGTTGGCTATGACGCGTGATGCGCACGCAGGATCTTCTGGTGCGCCATGATCGGGACGATCAGCAGCATATATCCCACGATGAAGAACAGCACACTCGCAAGCTCCACCGCGAAGAAGTTGCCGTCCCCCACAACCTGCGACGCGATATAGGGGCCGATCGCAAGCCCGCCCATCTGGATCGCCAGCGCAAAGCTCATCACCCGGCCGCGTACGTCGAAATCGGCGATGGCTGCCAGAATGAAGGGAAGCACCTTGTTCCAGGCCAGGTTAAAGCCGCAAACGGCAACCAGGTAAGTCACGAAGGTCACGCCAGGCATCAGGAGCGCGATAAAGGCCGCCCCACCCAGCACGCCGAGTGTAATCGGCCCAAAGCGGCCAAACACCTTCGCCGAAATCACAACCGCCAGGATGGCACCCACCACGCCAAATACTTGCGAGATGAACATGGCGTTGGCCACAGCCTGTTCCTCAAGGCCGCCCGAAAGCCCGATCAGGAACAGATAGGCCCAGGCGATACCCTGGCTGATATTGTAGGCCAGAAAACCCAATAGCGTGGGCAGCAGGAGCCGCCAGCGCATGGGCCCGCTTGGCACCTCGATTTCCTCTGCCTTCTTGGGGCCGGATGGCATGAAGGGTAGGGCGAACAGGGCCAACAGTGCCGCGCAGCCAAACGCAATGAAAAGGCCGTTGATGCCGATACTGTCCAATAGGTACGGCATGAACAACAGGCCAAGCGCACCATAGGACAACAGCACCGTCAGATAGATGCCCAGGTTCCTGTCTGTTCGCGTGGTCAGGCCAATGGCAGAGAAACTGAGCGAGATCAGCCCCCCGTGCCCGAACCCGGCGACAAACCGCGCTTGTGACAGCTGTTCCATCCCGTCCGCATTGGCGGAAAAATAGTTCCCCACCACAGCGATCAGGGCGAAAAGCGCGAGGCTCGTGCGCCAGTTCACCCGAAGGCTGGCAACCGCGAGTACAATGGTTGCGATTGCGACCCCGAACATTTCCATGGCGGCCAATTGTCCCGCGGCTTCTTCGCTCAGGCCCAAAACATCCACGAAACCGCCAACCAGCCCTGGCTGGATAATGAAGGAGACATTGGCCGAGATGCTCAGAAGGACCGCAGCAGCTATCGATGACGTGCGATCAGCATCGAAATCTGATCTGGCTTGAAAAAGGGACATTCACGGGCTCCGGTTGTTTATGCGCGCATGAGCGTCGTCGATACTGGCGCGGAGATCATGGCATTTCCGGTCAATTTTCATTTTACGGAGGAAACTGTACCGGATTGGCCGCGTCTGCAAAGTCATCAGATGGCTGGTGCAGCTAGTCTGCGGCAAAGACACTTTCAAGATACAGGGGCTGGCATGACCGGAGAATTGCAGATTATCACGGAGTCTGAAGTGGTGGAGGCGCTGCTGCGCAAGCTTGCTCCTGTAATCGGCGACGATCTTCCGGGCTACCGAAATCATATCTACCGCGTGCTGACCTATTGCCTCCATTTTCTGCAAGGGGATGAAACCCACAAAAAGGCCGTCGAGGTTGCCCTTGTGTATCATGATGTTGGCCTCTGGACAGACAATGCGCTGGCGTATCTTGAGCCTTCAGAGCAGGCGGCGCTGGCGGCCAATGCTGAACACGGCTGGGGTCTCGACGAAGGGCTGTTGCGGACAATTATCCATTGGCACCATAAAATATCTGCCTATAGGGGGCCGAATGCTGACGTGGTGAACGCCGTCCGAAAGGCGGACTGGGTGGATGCCACCAAAGGCAAGGTCAGGCATGGCTTGACCAAAGAGCAGATCTCTGGGGTTAATGAAGCGCTGCCTGCCCTTGGTTTCTACGATACGCTGGATCGCCTTGCCGCCGACCTTGCCGGCGGGTCAAAGATGCGCGGGCTTTTGACCGTTCTTTTGAAGGTGTATAAATTCTAGAACAGTGATGCATGATGCAGAAAAAGAAAGGCTCGCCATGACGATGTGTAAAATACCCATGCGCTATCTGAAGACATTTGCTGGCCTTTCCTTGTTTCTGGCGCCGCTAGCGTCAAGCGTTCCAGCTACTGCGCAGTCTGCAGTGGTGGACCCTGAAATGTATGAAGCCCGCCAGGCGGTGAAGGCTGATACGGTGTTCCTGAACGGTGAAATCAAGACAGCGACCGGCTGGACGTCCGCGCTCGCCGTCCGGGAAGGCGTTATTGTCGCTCTGGGCCAGGATGTGGACGCCTTCACCGGGCCTGAAACCGAGGTGGTCGACCTTGCGGGTAAAACGATGCTGCCCGGTCTTCACGACATGCATGTGCACGCCCAGTTCGCGGGGATGGAGAAGCTGTTTTCCTGTTCGCTGCCGTCTTCGGCGGGCCTTGGGGCGGTGACGGAAACCGTTCAGGGCTGTGTGGCGCGGTCAAATGCCGGCGACTGGATTGAGGGCGGAAACTGGGTCGCGGGCGCTTTTGCGCAGGGCGAGATGCACCGCAAATATCTTGATGACGTGTCGCCTGACAACCCGGTTGTCCTGAATGACGAGGCGCACCACAGTATCTGGGTCAACTCAGCCGCCCTGAAACAAGCGGGTATTGGTCGCGATACACCGGAGGTTTCGGGCGGTGTGATCGAACGCGATGAAAACGGCGAGCCGACAGGTGTATTTCGTGAAACTGCGGTTGACCTGGTGGCAAACCATATGCCTGCGCCAAGCCTTGAAGCCAAGCGGCAGGCTATTGAATACGCAAGCCAGACCATGCTTTCGTACGGCATCACGTCTTTCACCAACGCGTCCACACGCTACGGCGATATCCAGGCCCTGTCTGACCTTGCAGCATCGGGCGCCATCAAGCAGCGCGTGCGCGGCTGCATTGTCTGGAACCCGGCGCCCGAATTTTCCCGCACGGCAACCGAAGCCTTGATCCGTGACCGCTTCCACTATGCCAAAGGCCGGTTGAGGCTGGACTGCGTGAAAATGTTCCTCGACGGCGTACCAACGGAAAGTCACACGGGAGCGATGCTGGCGCCCTATGTACCCACAGGCCACAATGACGAGAAAACAAAAGGCATCCTGTTCGTGCCGTCAGATCTGCTCCGGGAGGTCGTTACCCGCTTTGACCGGGAAGGGCTGCATGTCAAATTCCATGCAACGGGGGACGCAGCCGTGCGGGCCGCCATAGATGTGGTGGCACATGCCAGACAGGAAAATGGTGATGGGGGCCCCGCCCATACAGTGGCGCACGCCAGTTTCGTTGCGGCCGAAGATTTCGCGAAAGCCAAACAGGCTGGCGTGACGTGGGAGTTTTCTCCCTACATCTGGTACCCAACACCCATCACAGCTGATGTCGCCAAGGCGGTTGGCCCCGACCGGATGGAACGCTTTGTCCCCATTCGCGACGCGCTCAAAAGCGGCGCTAACGTGATCGCTGGATCGGACTGGTCCGTGGTGCCCTCCGTTAACCCGTGGCTTGCGATTGAGACGATGGTGACCAGGCGCACACCGGGCACAGGAGAACCGCTGAACACAGGGCAGGCCATTAGCATTGAAGAGGCCATGAAGATCATGACCCAGAATGGCGCCCGCGCGATGGGTGACGCCGATGAGGTTGGCATCCTCGACCTTGGGATGAAGGCCGACATGATCGTGGTGGGCCAGAACCCCTATAAAGTGCAGAGCAACCGCATCCATGAAACCACTACGCTGCAGGTCTATATCGATGGAAGCAAGGTTTTTGAGCGCAATGATTAGTTTGATGGTGCTCGGTTTTTAGCGAAAAACCGACGTCACGCGCCCGCTTTGGGTCAAGAGTTGCCACTTGGTGTCAACCGCCGTTATGGCCAGCTATTCGCCAAGGAACAGACGGTTGAGCATGTAATTATTTCTGGAATGCCTGATATTTTTCGGAGGTCTCATAAAATGCGAGATCTTCCTGGCTATCCACTTCTCCCCAAAGGCAATCAACGGCCACAGCTTTAATAGCCTCACCGCGTTCGATTTGGGCCTGCAGGAAACTTGTCATGTCCAGCCTGCCCAGGGCGGAGGCATCAAGGCTATGCAGGTATTCCAGGGCGCGGGTCCAGAAGGCCGGTGTGAATCTCAACAGCCCCATATACTGTCCTTCAATATCATCCATCGACGTCGCCTTCTTGCCGATTTCAGCCAGAATGCTGCCATCGGCGAGGCGGAAGCTCTCGGCATCGTCAAGCGGGTTGTCAAATCGGCCCTCCCAGATCGCTCGCCAGGCCGGATCGAAGGAGATAGCGCACTCGGCGTCCGTGGAAAGCAATGCTTCAACAGCATCTGCCGGGTAGAAAATGTCGCTGTAGGACACGATGCAGGGCTCCTTCAGCAGGATGGAGGAGGCGCACATCAGCGAAGCCACCATGTTGGTGTTGCTCCAGTTGTCGTTCCTGATGGTTTTGTCTGCCAGCGGTTCGTATTGTTCGGCCTTGTATCCGGTTACGATTGTGGTGGGCTCGATGCCCGCAGCCCGCATGGCATCCAGTTGATACTGAACCAGGGGTTTGCCGAAAAGCTCCACCAGTCCCTTTGGTTTGCGCTCGGTGCTGTCGCCCATTCGGCTGCCGCGGCCCGCGGCGAGAATAATCGCTTGCATAAAACTATCCCTCTTGCGGCTTAATGCCGGATCAGCGCATCAAAGATTTCCTGTGCGGATTCTTGTGCTGATTTGTTTCCCCAGTTTGTCAGCACAAGCGTGGGCGAATGTGGTTCTTCCACACTAAAATGTTTCCCTGCGACATCAGTGGGCGGCGCTTCTGGTTTTGCCCCATACAGGCCTTTGCTATCTCGCCGGGTCAATTCCTCGCTCGGCACTTTAAGATAGATTTCCGTGAGGTTCGGTATGTTGGCATACCGCCAGTCATGGACTGGTTCATACATTGAAATGGTTGCGCAGATCACGACGTGGCCCTGGTCCATCAAAAGCTTTGCCAGTCGGGCGTAGCTCAGAGCCAGCTTCTCGCGGTCGGGACGGCTATGCAGGTTCTCTGCCCCCAGGGCGGCGCGTATTTCATCGCCGTCGAGCATGACGGGCGTAATTCCGGCCTCGCGCAGTTTAGCAGCGAGGATCTTGGAAACCGTTGTCTTGCCTGCGCCTGAAAGGCCGGTTACCCAGATGACTTGTGGCGCAATGGTTTGCTGCGTCATGATGTCAGGTCCTGAACCGACCATATGGCTCCATATCCCAGAGATCCAGAAGTTTTGGGTTCCGTTCTGCAAACTGGCCGATGGCTGTGCTGTGGGCCTTCAGATAGACTTCGATCATGGCATTTTTAGCCAGTTTCTCGAACCTTGCAGTAAGCTCAAGGGTGGTATTGTAGCCCTGCTCCAGTTCCCGAACCAAATGGTCGACAGTTTCCTGTTCCTCGAAGTTCCGCTCAAGAAGGGCCAGGTCCCGGGGCATGTGCGGCATGGGCAATAGTTCGGTCATGGGTACATACACATCTAGGGAATCAGCCTTGAAGGCGCTGTTCGCCATCTTTTCCGATGGAATTGTCGTTACCTTTGCGTAGCCTGGATCTCGGCCTACTTCGCCCCAACGGGTGACATGAAGGGTGATGGTGCGGTCATTGAACCGGAAGGGCAGTTTTCGCGTGTTGAGGTAGCGGTCGATCCCGATGTTGGACTGCTCCACCGGCTTGAAATCCGGCTTTGCCAAGCCACCCAGGTGGCCACATATGCCGGCGGCAGAGGCTTGGATATTGTCCGGTGACAATTCCCTGGTATCTATAAGGAAGACAGGGCGGCTGCCAAACAGCTGCGAGTGTTCATGACAGCAGGTCGCCGAGTTGGCATAGCCAAGGACATAATTGGCCAGGTTGTTCACAAAATCCGCTCCGCCAGAGGCGAAGCCCTTGGCGACCTCGTCGGTGCGGTTCGCCGCATATGATATGAACGTGGCCGTTGCGTGGCTTTTGAAGTTCGCCAGGGGGTCCCTGACCAAATGTACCAGAGGCAGTTCGGGGTGCCGCGCCAGTACAGTCTTGTAGGTTTCGATTGACCGGGGCATGTGCATGAGCAGCGAATGCGGTTTCCGGCAGAAGGGCTCGAAAAATTCTGGTGACTGCATGATGCTGAGAGAGGTGTTCCAGTCAAAAAGGGTCTGGTCTGATCCCGAATTGATGATTTCAAGGACTGCCTTCACACCTGACCGCCCCATGCCCCAGAGAAACCCCTTCAACGGGGATGTCGCATCCGCCGTCTTACCGGTCTGGGAAATTTTTTGTTCAATCACCTGCTAATCTCCGAAAATGTTCTGGAACAGCTTTATGTCGTCGTCTTGAAAGGGAACCAGGCGTTCCGGGTGCCACATGATGCCTGTCCTGGATCGATCGGTCGTGCGGACTGCCTTGACCACCTTGTCGCTGGTATGCGCCCAGGTTTCATAACCCGGTGTCCCCGAGGTTGTGCCCCAGTTATGGAAGCTGTTTTTGTGCAAGGTTTTGCCATCCACCAGAATATCCTGGTGCCTGGCAACGTGGCCTTTCAGCCGGATGAGAGGCGTCCCGGCAGCGTGCTGCAGCAACTGCATGCCTCTACACACTCCCAAAATCGGCCTGTTGTCGCTCATCGCCAGATCGATGAGGTCAAGTTCCATCCGGTCTCTCTCTGGTGCATCCCCACCATAGCTGGAGAGGTCGTTGCCGCCCGTTAGCAGTAACCCGGCCGGTGACATGTCCTTCCAGAAGTGGCGCGGACTGTCCAGGCTGTTGGGCACGGGCACCGGCAAGAACCCGGCCTGGCACAGGAACGCGCCCCATTGCTGGTCCAGCGCATCCCGACGTTCGCCGGTCGCGGGATCTACAACGACCCGCTGCGTCACAAGGATACGCTGTTTACCGGACATGGGTTATCATTTCAGACGAGCAATCCATGCGCACGGTCATACCTTCCTGAAGATCGGCATACTGGTTTTCTCCGATGCCGATGGCAGCAGGAATATTGAGCTCTCGTGCCCGAATTGCCATGTGAGAGTTTACGCCGCCGTAGGCCGTGATGAAGCCGGCTATGCCTCGCGAGAAAACCCAGTCGAATCCCGGGTCGGCATTCAGCATTTTGACAATGCAGCCTTTCAGGTCCTTGTTGCGATCGCAGTCTCGGAGCGTGGCAATCACGCTCTGGTTCGATACGAAGTTTCCGCGGGTGTTGGGGGCATTGTGGTGCCAGATGGCATCTGTTTCCCAGAACAGTTGGGGAAGGTTGATCTGTTTGCCCTTGGAGAAAATCTCTCGTCCTTTGCTGATGGACTGGGTGAGCAGGTCTTTCGGCGTGTTGCTGGATCTGTATAGGTCGTAGATGACATCGATATTGGCGAAAGAAAGGTCTTCGCGAGAATAGCCGTGCTCGGTGCCCAGGTCAGCGAACAGTTCGATTGCGGCGGACAGGTTTTTGGTGAATTCAAATTTGGCATATTCTCGTCCCTCAATACTGCCCGTCATGAAATTCAGCATTTCCACCACGCTGAACGGCAGGTCCAGGTCTCGTATCATGGCTTCTATTCTGTTCAACTGGCCGATGGTCAGGCTGAAGGGCGAGGATTGGTCTGGTGCGGAGTCCTGACCATCACCGTCGCGATGGAAATATTCGTCGAAAGCGGCATCATAGCGCTGCGACAGGATATCGTAGGTACCAGGTCGCAGGTGGCCGTATTTGGCTGCCAGGTCTGCTCGGGGGAGGTTCTGGAAGTCATCGGTCATGCCCGAGGTAACCGTTTCCACAGAGCGCAGGAAGGCATCGCCTTCATCCTTGCTCAAGATGCCCACCGATTCGATGGACCGAAGCATCTGAACGGCGATAAATGCGGCCCTCGCAAGACCTGCGAACGGCAATGTGCCATATCGCTTACAGTCTTCCAGCAGCCAATAGATCTTGGCGGACTTTTCCATGTCCGAGTTCTGGATCATCTCACGGCGTTCGGCCAATATTTCAAGCTTCGCGAGATCCTTTTTCCAGAGCGCGGTATCGGTGTGAATGATGGCGCAGGTCAGGTCCTTCAGCGCCGTTCTGATGGCGGCTCTGTCATTGTCTGTGAAGCGGTCGTCGGGCAGGGCCATCAGCTTGTCGTCGATATCAAAACTGAAGCATGACAGCAGAATCTCGAACTCCACCTTGTCATGCAGAGCCGGATTGTTGATCAGTGTATCCAGATAGTGGTTGGCCAGCTTCGTCGCGATCTTTGTATTGAGCGATTTAGGCAGGAAGCTGTTGAAACTGACCCTTACGTCCACATAGGGCAAGCCCATGAAGTCTACCAGCAGGGGGCAGCTGCGCAGGTTGCGGTATCCGTAGTTGTTTCTCTGGTAGGCCCAGATGCTGTCCGTGATCAGTTCCCTGTAGAGGGAAAGGGCGAGCGGCCTCGGACGCGGGCCAATGATCTCAGCCGGGTTCCAGTCCGGCATCACACCCAAAACGACCTTGTCTCCTAAAAGGAACGGGTTCTGGTTGGCCAGCGCCAGGAAACGCTTGTTGACCGTGCGTAATACCTCGGTATGGGGTTCGAGTGCCGGCAGTATATCCGCAGTTCGCGTTATTGGACGCACCTGAAGAAGGTAAAGGTCGCCACCGCACGTGATGGCGAATTCCACGTCAAGGTGGCCACACCCAAAAAGGGTCTCCAGTTCTTCGGTCAGCGCGATGACCTTGTCGAACGGTTTTTGGGCCGGCAACACGCCGGAGCGGTGCCAGCGGTAGATATTGCTGCCTTCGATTCCACCGGCGGTTACAGAGTCTGTGTCGCCCGACGTTGAATAGTTGATCGTGACATAGGGCGCGCAGCTGTTGGGGTCGATACTGAAGGCGACGCCGGCGCAAACGACGTTCTCGATCATGGGTTGGATCAGCACTTCATTCTGTGCGTGGGCAACCGGGTAGGATGAAAAGATTTTCTCGATTGCCATCAGAATTGCGTCCCGGCCTTTGATATTCAGCTCGGTGTCGTAGGCGCCTGCCTGGGATTGACCTTCACTGTCTTCACCGAGGCAACTGCTTCGGACGGCAAGTGGTTGACCCGACCAATCCTCAGCCATGACTTGCTCGACTGCTGCGTTGGCATCAGAGCGAAAGGCTTCGTGGGTGATAATGACCTGTGCAGGAACCTTGGCAGTCGAAACCGTGCTCGATGCAGCCTGCAGGTTGGCGGCCTTGGTGCCGAAGCGAAGGCTGCCAGTGTCTTTGTGTTTCATTTTATCCCCAGGCGTCACGGTGATCCATGCCTCCAGAATCAAGTGATCTTTTTTGCGCTCCAGGCGCGGGTCAGATAGGTGGTGTCGACATATCCAAGGGTCGACACCATTTCTTCGATCCGTTTCAGGAAAAACTCGAATTTCTCCGGACCCATGCGCACTTGCAGGTCATTGACAGAACGCCAGACGCCCAGATAGTGCTCCAGGTTCTGGCGCACGGTATGGCGGCCTTCAATGTAGCATACATCATCAAACTGTGGTGACTGTTCCAGAAGGTCGATCATCTGCGCTGCTCGACCGGAATTCCCCGAAGAGACTCGTTTTTCAGTGTTGGCAAGCTCGTGTGCCAATTTCTCGATCTCCAGCAGTAGTGGGCTCTTGTCGAGGTAACGGGGGTTCCAGAGCGCCACAAACCTGCCGCCGGGACGCAGGATGCGATGAAACTCCTTGGTGCCGGCGTCGAAATCCACCCAGTGGAAAGACGATGCCATAGAAACCATGTCGACGCTCTCGTTCGCGAGCCCTGTTGCGTCGCCAGCCCCTTCGCTATAGCTGATGTTCTCGTGCCCCAGGCAGTCCGCTGCACCCCGGGTCCGCATATCATCGTTTGGCTCTACAGCGTACACATGCTTGACGCCTTTGTTCGCGATCAGGCGGCTCCAGATGCCGGTGCCAGCCCCTACATCGGCGACTTCAACAGCAGTCAGCGGCTTTTGTAGCTGCCCAAGCAAGGCATTGAGGACGCTGTCGGCATAACCGGGGCGGTATTTGGAATAATTTTCCGCAAGCCCGGAAAAATTGCCGAGAGAGGCAGGAGCAGATGAGGTGGTCTGTTGTGTGGTTTCCATCGTCTCTATGACTTCCGTATTTGTGCAAGGTATTGAAAATATTAAGTTTATTTTGATGTGGCATTCTTGAAAAAAGTCACATTTGTTTCGCTTAATTCTACACATCGTCACCAGTGGCACAAGAAAAAGCAAAAATCGTGCCTTTTTTTGAATTATGTGCAAAGGGTGGCCTTACATGTTGAACAATGGAGATCGTCTGTCTCAAATGTTCTGACGACGGACAGGGCAAATGCGATGCCGAAGAGGTCCGCAAGGGGGCAAAGGCGGGCCTTGCGCACAGTTGGGTCCAAAGTCCGCTTTGGGGCGAGCCATTGTGAATACTGAACGTTTGGAGTGGGGCTTCGATTGCTCCGATACGCTCCAATTACGTTACGCCACTTGTAAGTGATTGATTTTAAAGGGGAAAGTGGTGCCGGCACCATGAAGGAAAGGTGTTGGCAAGGCTCGATAATCACACGATTGTAAATGGTATTAAATCGTTTATTTTCAAAGATTTAAGTGTAATTTAGAGTGGTTGCGAGTTAGTCGATTCTATCAGGTCACAA
>JBNKYQ010000082.1:0-11370 GCA_050300975.1 Kordiimonas sp. | reverse complement strand
TTCGAAAAATGACAGTTAGCTGGCAATCTAGAAGGGGGCACACTTTGAAACTCGAAGATATCAACCAGATTGAACAAGCGGGCAAGTCTGGCCGCGCAGAAAGTTTTCGCTTTGGCATCGCGGTTTTCTTTATTGTCTGCATCATGCTCTACGTAGGTATGACACTTGGTGGTGTTGAAAACAACTTCGTACTGATTGCTGCCGCTATGATTGGCGGCTACATGGCCATGAACATCGGCGCCAACGATGTGGCCAACAATATTGGCCCCGCCGTGGGCTCGCGCGCCCTGACCATGGTTGGCGCCCTGGTTATTGCAGCCGTCTTTGAGGCGGCAGGTGCCTTGATCGCAGGCGGCGATGTGGTTTCGACGATTCGCAGTGGCATTGTTGATCCGGCCGGTATCGCCGATCAGATGGTCTTCCTGTGGGCGATGATGTCGGCGCTTCTTTCGGCTGCGTTGTGGCTTAACCTTGCCACATGGCTTGGCGCCCCTGTTTCCACTACCCACTCCATCGTGGGCGGCGTTGTGGGCTCTGGTGTCGCGGCAGCGGGCATGTCCAGTGTTGCCTGGGGCAAGCTGGGGGCCATTGCCGCCAGCTGGGTTATCTCCCCGGTGCTTGGTGGTCTGATCGCTGCCGGCTTCCTCTATTTCATCAAACACCGCATCCTCTACCGGAAGGACATGATTAAGGCCTCAGAGACCTGGGTGCCTGTGCTGGTGGCCATTATGGCGGGCGCCTTCTCCATGTATCTGGTGATGAAGGGCCTGAAGCACGTCTGGAAGGCTGACAGTACTGAACTGGCCATGATTGCAGTCGGGACCGGTGTTGGCGTGTGGGCCATCACCAAGCCGCTGGTGAGGCGCGCTGCCCGCGGGCTCGAAAACCGCCGCAAGTCTGTTGCCAAACTCTTTACCATCCCGCTGATCTGTTCCGCAGCACTGCTGTCGTTTGCGCACGGCGCCAACGATGTGGCCAACGCGGTTGGCCCGCTGGCGGCAATCGTCAGCGTTGCCGGCAATGCCGCCAGCTCGGGTGGCAGCACCATTGCGCTGCCATTGTGGGTGATGGCCATTGGCGCGCTCGGTATTTCACTTGGGCTGATGCTCTACGGCCCGAAACTGATTCGCACCGTCGGTGAGCGGATTACCCGCCTTAACCAGATGCGCGCTTTCTGTGTGGCGCTTTCGGCGGCTATCACCGTCATCGCCGCAAGCTGGCTCGGTCTGCCTGTATCCTCGACGCACATCGCCGTTGGTGGTGTGTTCGGTGTGGGCTTCCTGCGGGAGTATCTCAACCACCGGGCTGTCAAGCGCAGGGCCCTGACGCGCAAGGAAAACACCATGGTCAAGCGCCGCCGCCTGGTACGCCGCCGTGAGCTCCTGACCATTGCAGCTGCGTGGGTGATTACTGTTCCGGCGTCAGGCCTGTTGTCCGCTGCGCTCTTTTACGCGCTGTCGCACGCTTTCTAGGCCCTGTCGGCAATGATGATTTGAACAGGCGGTCCTGGTGGCCGCCTTTTTTTATTCTACGGCTACCGTTTCCGGCAGTAGGGAGATCAAGAATGCGATCACGGCGCACGCGCCCATCACGGACGCAAGCGCCAGCGGTGTCTTGTCCGGCAGCGCCCCAACAACGGCAGACGACAGGAAAGCGGAGGAAAATGTCAGCGCGCCAGAAAGGGCTGACGCCGCGCCTGCCCGGGTATCCTCCGTCGCAAGCGCGCCTGCCATGCTGTTTGGCATGACCATGCCCAGGGACGCCAGAAACAGAAACAGTGGCACAAGGAAGACGAACAGGGGCGCATCCAGCGCGCCAACAACCATCAGAGCAATGCCGGCGAAAAGCAGAAGCCAGAAGCCAACCTTCAGGATCGCTGAAAACGGGTGCCGCGCCAGCAGGTACCGGTTCAGCTGGGTCAAGCCGATCAGGCCAAAGGCGTTTGAGCCGAAAGCGATGGCGAAGAAGCCGGGTGACATGCCGTAGTGGCCCTGGATCACCAGCGTGGCGCCAGCGATATAGGCAAACATGCCGGCGTTGGCGATCCCGCCTGCCAGCGCGTATTTCAGGAACGATCGGTTTCTCAGGATATCTGCGTAAGTGTGGAACACCCGGCTGAAGCGCAGGCCGGAATTACCCTCGTGGGTTTCCGGCAGCAACAGAGCCGTTGCGAAAAGGGCCATGAAGCCGAACGCGCTGATCAGGTTGAAGATCCAGGGCCAGCCCAGCGTGTCGGCAACCACCGCACCCCCGAGCGGCGCCAGGATCGGCGCGACACCCATGATGGCCATCAATAGTGAGAAGAAGCGCGCGCCTTCGCGCGGGTTGAACACGTCCCGGACGATGGCCCGGGCGATTACGGCGCCCGAGCAGACGCCCAGCGCCTGCAGGAAGCGGTAGACGATCAGGGCATCCATCGTGGGTGCTGTCGCGCACAGGAGCGACGCCAGCGACGCGATCAGGAGGCCCACCAGAAGGGGGATCTTGCGGCCGAACTTGTCCGCCGCCGGGCCATAGCACAGCTGCCCAATCGCCAGCCCGATGAAGAAGGATGTCAGCGACAGCTGCACGCCCGCGGGCGGGGCCTTGAGGTCCTGTGCGATCGTGGGGAAGGCCGGCAGGTACATGTCGACCGCAAGCGGTGTCATCGCCGTAACGCAGCCCAAAATCAGCGCCAGGCCAAAGGTGTTTTCGCTGCTCAGTTTCATCGGGTCCCTGTCGGATGGCAGTTCGGGCGCGCAGAAGCGCCACAAGCAGTGCTAAAGCCCTAGCACGCTTCTGGACATAGCCTCAAGTACGCAACCGACAACACCATGTCGCGATCAGCGCAACATTACTGGCTGGTGGCGAAGAAGGTATGCAGAATATCGTCCTGCAGTGGCCCCCAGTTTTTCCAGTCGTGCCGATGATGAACTTCGCGGTAGATCAAATCGTACCCTTTATCATCAAGAACTTTACGCAGCCGACGTGCTGAGAGGTTGCTTGTTTCCTTTCTTCCCACGCTGAAGAAAATTTTGACAGGCTGCATTGGCGCGGCTTCATACCTTTCCTTCAAATCTGAGAAGGGATAATAGGAAGGGGATTGCATGGCGATGCCTGCGAATTTATCCGATGCCATCAAACCAAAGCAGGCCGCATTCAGGCCACCCAAAGACAGCCCAGCGATTACTCTATCCTCACGCTTGGTACTAACGGGGAATTGGCGCTCCACGGCCGGGATCAGTTCATCCTTGAAAAAATTCACATAGTCTTGGTTGCAGACAAATTCATAAGCGCGGCGGTTGTTTTGTTGGTAGGTCGGGTCACGCGGGTCGATGAAAACAGCGATGATGGGTTTGATCCGGCCCGCTTTGATCTCCTTATCAATCAGGCCATGCAGCTTGCCATATTCCAGATACAGCTGCCCATCTGCCAGATAAAGGGTTGGCAGCTTGTCTGTGGTTTTGGTGCCCGTTGGATAATAAACCCAATATTGCAGGTGATATCCAAGGTGTTGGCTTTTGATACGGATATTGGCCGAAAGTTGGCCCGCCATGGTGGCGGTGCTGGTGCATAGCAAGCAAACAATGAAAAGCAGGAAACGCATGAGATCCCCCTCATAGTGTTAAGGTTTAAAATACACTACTAAGGGGAGAGTAATGGCAATATTATAACATGTCCAGAAAACTTCTCGTTCCTGCCTTGCTTTCCCTTGATTTGGATACTTTCGGGCCCTATGGGTGTGCCCTTTTGTGCCCTTTTGTGCCATATGGGCACTATGGCAACCCAAAGTGTGCCCATTCCCCAGATTGTTGGGACGAGCCCTAGTGCGCTTCTTGCCAGTTCTTGCCGGTGCCGCTGTCGACCACTAGTGGAACCGATAGCTCCAGCACCGGCTGGCAGGCGTTTGCCATGATGTCCTCGATCACCGGAATCGCGGCAGTTTCACGGCCTTCAGGCGCCTCGAATACCAGTTCATCGTGCACCTGCAGCAGCATCTTCACGTCCGTCAGGCCATTGTCTTCAAGGGCCGCCGGCATGCGCACCATCGCCCGGCGCAGAATGTCCGCCGCGGTTCCCTGGATCGGCGCGTTGATCGCCGCCCGCTCGCCGAAGCCGCGCTTCATCGGGTTCTTGTCCTGAAGCGCACTGATGTGGCATTTGCGGCCGAACAGGGTTTCCACATAGCCGTGCTCGCGGGCGAAATCGATGGTGGTGTCCATATATTTGCGGATGCCCGGGAAGCGTTCGAAATAGGCGTCGATATAGCCTTGCGCGTCCGTGCGGCTGATGCCCAGCTGGCGCGCCAGCCCGAAGGCGGAGATGCCGTAGATGATGCCGAAGTTGATGGCCTTGGCCTGCCGGCGGACCATCGGGTCCATGCCGTCAATCGGCACGCCGAACACCTCGGATGCGGTCATGGCGTGAATGTCCGTGCCGTCGGCGAAGGCTTTCTTCAGCGCGTCGATATCCGCCATGTGCGCCAGCACCCTGAGTTCGATCTGGCTATAGTCTGCCGCGATCAGGATGTTGCCGTCCTCGGGCACGAACGCCCGGCGGATTTTCCGGCCTTCTTCGGTGCGGATCGGGATGTTCTGCAGGTTCGGGTCGTTTGACGACAAGCGCCCGGTGGTGGTGGCCGCAAGGTGATAGCTGGTGTGCACCCGGCCCGTGCGCGGGTTCACCTCATTCTGCAGCGAGTCTGTATAAGTGCTCTTCAGTTTCGAGAACTGCCGATATTCCATCACCTTTGCTGGCATTTCATGGCCTTCGGCGGCGAGCTTTTCAAGCACGTCCACGTTGGTCTGCCACGCGCCGGTTTTTGACGATTTCTTGCCGCCTTCAAGTCCCATGTCGTCGAACAGCACTTCACCCAGCTGCTTGGGTGAGTTCACGTTGAAAGGCCTGCCTGCCAGGTCCTGGATCTCGCGGTCGAGCCGCTCGATGCCCACGGCAAATTCGTTCGACAGCTTGTTGAGAACACTGCCGTCCACCTTGATGCCTTCGCGCTCCATGGCCGACAGGACCGCCGCCATCGGGCGCTCCAGCGTTTCATAGACGGTGGTAACCTTCTCTTTCGCCAGCCGCGGCTTCAGCACGTGCCAGAGGCGGAGCGTGATGTCCGCGTCTTCGGCGGCATAGTCGGTCGCCTTATCAAGCGGTACCTTGTCGAAGGTGATCTGGTTCTTGCCCGTGCCCGCCACTTCCTTGAAGCTGATCGGCGTAATATCCAGATGGATGCTTGCCAGCTCGTCCATGCCGTGGCCGTGGCTCCCGGCGTCCAGCGCATAAGACATCAGCATCGTGTCGTCGATGGGGTACAGGTTGATGCCTTCCCGCGCCAGGATCGACATATCATACTTGAGGTTCTGCCCGATCTTCAGGACCGCCAGGTCTTCCAGGAGAGGCTTCAGCGCCGCAATCACATCCGCCTTGGCGATCTGCTTGGGCACTTCGGCCAGAAGGTCGTCATTGTTCGCGCCGTGGCCCACCGGGATATAGCAGGCTTTGCCGGGCTCCACGGACATGGAGATGCCCACCAGGTCCGCCTTGGCGGGGTTGAGGCCCGTGGTTTCGGTATCCACCGCTACATAGCCAACCTCATAGGCGCGTCTGATCCAGCCCTTAAGCGTGTCCATATCGGTCACGCACTCATAGACCGCCTTTTCAACTGTCACGGTTTCTGTCACCACATCAGTCGGAAGTTCGCCGTCCCAGGCGCTGATCACCTTGGCCTTCAGGGAACGGAAATCCTGTGCATCCAGGAACTGCACCAGCGTTGCCGGGTCCGGGTCCTTGACCTCGAAGCTATCGAGCGGCACTTCGATGGGCACGTCGCGCTCAAGCGTTACCAGCTGGCGGCTGACGCGGGCTTGGTCTGCGAACTCAATGAGGTTCTCGCGGCGTTTCTGCTGCTTGATCTCGCCCGCGCGAGAGAGAAGCGTATCCAGGTCGCCATACTCGTCAATAAGCTGGGCCGCTGTCTTGATGCCAATACCCGGCACGCCCGGGACATTGTCCGCGCTGTCGCCCGCCAGCGACTGGACATCAACAACCTTTTCCGGGCCAACGCCAAACTTTTCCGGCACATCTTCAGCCCGGGTCCGCTTGTTCTTCATGGTGTCGAACATGTCGGTCTCAGCGTCCAGCAGCTGCATCAGGTCCTTGTCGGAGCTGACAATCGTGACCTTCCAGCCCTTCTCGCGCGCCTGTTTGGTATAGGTGGCGATCAGGTCATCGGCTTCATAGCCCAGCATCTCGATGGACGGCAGGCCGAAGGCTTCGGTGGCTTCCCGGATGATCGGGAACTGGGGGACAAGGTCTTCGGGTGCCGGCGGCCGATGGGCTTTGTAGTCCGGGTAGATATCGTTCCGGAAGGTTTTGCCCGACGCGTCAAAGATCACCGCCAGGTGGCTTGGGCGTTCAGCATCCGACAGGTCCCGCAACAGCTTCATGATCATGTTGGAAAAGCCATACACGGCGCCCACGGGCGTGCCGTCCGCACGGGTCAGCGGGCGCTTTGAATAGGCCATCGCGTGATAGGCGCGGAAGATATAGCCCGAACCGTCGATCAGATAGAGATGTTTCTGGTGATCAGTGTGTTCGGGCATAAGGCTTTCCGGAATAAATTTGTTTGGCGGTCAGGTAAGAAAAAAGGCTGTCAGATCACTTAGATTTGTCCGACGGACCGCCTTGCAGGATGTAAAGTCGATCACAATATGGGCATTCTACTTTGCCTTCGTCGTCCATCGTCAGATATACACGTGGGTGGCCGAGGGCGCCTTCGTCACCGTCGCAGGCAACTTTCTTGGTGGAGACCAGTTTTGTTTCAGGTGCGTCTACCGTCATGATGTGTCTCTTTTGGCTTGGGTCTGGTTGAATTTGCCCCAATTCAAATTGGGATTTAGCCCTATATAGCGGGGGTGAGCCCCGCGAACAAGCGGCAGCGTGGTACAATGTCCGAAAAGACGGTAATATTGTCGGACGCAAAAATAAGCAGGATCGATTTGTGACAAAAAACGCGATTGAAATCAGGGGACTGAAAAAGGTTTATGGCGGCAAGAAGGGCGGCGGCAAGCTGGCCCTGAAGGGGATTGATCTGGATATCCCACAGGGCTCCATGTTCGGTCTTCTGGGCCCCAATGGTGCGGGCAAATCGACCACCATCAATATCCTTGCGGGCCTTGTGAACAAGACCGAAGGCAGCGCCAAAATCTGGGGTTTCGACATTGATGACAACCCACGGAATGCGCGCGCCAACATCGGTATTGTGCCGCAGGAGCTGACATTCGATGCCTTCTTCACCCCGCGCGAAATGCTTGAGGTGCAGGCTGGCATGTATGGGGTGCGCCCCGAAGAGCGCCGCACCGAGGAACTCCTGAAAGCCGTGCATCTGTTCGACAAGGCTGACGCCTATTCCCGCACGCTTTCGGGCGGCATGAAACGGCGCCTACTGATTGCCAAGGCCATGGTGCATAACCCGCCGATTTTGGTGTTGGATGAGCCGACTGCAGGTGTTGATATCGAGCTTCGCCAGATGCTGTGGGAATATGTGCGCGAACTGCATAAGCGCGGCACGACCATTGTGCTGACCACCCATTATCTCGAGGAGGCCGAGGAGCTCTGTGACACCATCGCCATCATCAACCATGGGGATGTGGTGTGCTGCGAGCCGACTGAGCAGCTCCTCAAGCGCATCGACGAGAAAGAGATCGTGATTACGGTTTCCGAAAAACTCACTGAGCTCCCGGACGCCCTGAAGCCCTTCAACAGTGACGTGCGCGGGGACCACAAACTGGCAGTGCAGATCAGCCAGGCGACGGCGAACGTTGGCCAGGTGCTGGCCGCAGTGCAGACCGCCGGGCTTACGATCACCGATATTTCCACCAATGAGACTGACCTTGAGGACATTTTCCTGCAGCTGACCAGCAGCAAATCGAAGGACGCCGCAGAATGAGACGCATCTATGACGTTGTGATTGTTGGATCGGGCGCAGCGGGCTTAACCGCAGCCCTGAAGCTTGCGCCCCACATGCGGGTGGCGGTCCTCTCCAAAGGCGAAATGTCCGGCGGCTCCACGCGCTGGGCGCAGGGCGGCATCGCGGCTGTCCTTGAGGCGACCGACAGCATCCAGAGCCATATCGACGACACGCTGGTTGCCGGCGCCGGCCTCTGTGACGAAGAAGCGGTTCGTTTTGTGGTTGAACGCGGCCGCGACGCCATTGAGAGCCTGATCAACCTGGGTGTTGAGTTCGACAAGTCAAACTCCGTTCATGAGGACGGCTATGATTATCACCTGACGCGCGAAGGCGGGCACAGCCACCGGCGGATCATTCATGCGGCCGACGCCACCGGCCAGGCGGTGCAGAAAACCCTGAACCAGCGCGTGCTGGATGAACCCAATATCGACGTTTACGAACATCATATCGCCATCGACGTGATCACCAACAGGCACCTGAAGAACCCGGGCAGCTACAACGACCAGGCGCACGGCGTTTATGTGCTGAACCTTGAAAAAGGCCGGGTCGAGACCTTCTCCGCCCGCGCGACGATCATCGCGTCCGGGGGGGCGAGCCGTGTGTATCTCTATAGTTCGAACCCGGATGCATCGACCGGCGACGGTATCGCGATGGCCTGGCGAGCGGGCTGCCGGGTCACCAACATGGAGTTCAACCAGTTCCACCCCACGTGCCTCTATCACCCCGACGCCAAGACCTTCCTGATCACGGAAGCCATGCGCGGCGAAGGCGCGGTCCTTCGCCTGAAGGACGGCACGCGCTTCATGCCCGGCTATGACAAGCGCGAGGAGCTGGCCCCAAGGGACATTGTTGCCCGCGCGATCGATAACGAGATGAAGCGCACAGGTGAAGAATGCGTGTGGCTGGACATCACCCACAAGGACGCTGACTTCGTCATCTCCCACTTCCCGACCATCTACCGCCACTGCCTGACACTGGGGATCGACATCACCACGGACTGGATTCCGGTGGTGCCTGCGGCGCATTATACCTGTGGCGGCATCCATGTGGACATGCATGCCCGCACCGGGCTCGACCGCCTGTATGCGGCGGGGGAATGTTCCCACACTGGCCTGCACGGCGCCAACCGCATGGCTTCCAACAGCCTGCTGGAATGTCTGGTGCTCGGCAACGCCGCAGCCGATGACATCCTCGCGAAAATCGATGATTTCCCATCAGCCGCCATGGCGCGGGACTGAGATGAAAGCCAGGTCTCGGACAGTGACGAGATGGTGGTGGTGACCCACAACTGGAAGGAGCTTCGGCGTTTCATGTGGGACTATGTCGGCATCGTGCGGACCGACAAACGCCTGGCGCGCGCCAAGCGCCGGGTAGACCTGTTGGCGGCCGAGATCCAGGAATATTACGGCAACTTCCGGGTGACGGCAGACCTTCTGGAACTTCGGAACCTGGTGACGGTGGCAGACCTGATCGTGCGGTCGGCGCAGATGCGCAAGGAATCGCGCGGTCTACATTATACCGCTGATTATCCCAAGCTTGCCGACGAGCCCCGTGATACAACGCTGATCCCCTTTGGACATGCGGTCTCTGACCGGGTGGCATAGACGAAAATCATTTGCTCCCCGATAGCGACGAAAGTGATAGCCTTTGGCGGGTTTCGCCGGATAGCTGAACTTATTTCCTAAGTTTTGCTGAGGAATTGCCGCTGCCTCCCTGTCCTAAAGATTAGGGGGGCTGGCGTTCGGTTTGGCCTCCTATCATGTCAGGGGAGGCATTTATTCTTAGATTTCGTTTGTTTTTTGCCGCGATCGGTGTGGTGTTTCTTGGGCTGTCTGTGCCCACGATCGCTGCCGATGAAGCGCATGTACCAACCCCGTTCCAGGGAGATGATCCGGCCTCTACTTTAAGCATCCGGTATGAGGACCTGAGTCAGGTCCTCAAAGCGGTAGTGCTGGAGGCAGGGCGGTCAGACCGGTCACGGGCGTCCAAGGCGCAGCCAGCGGCGGCATCGCATATTATCCGGGCGTCCAGCAGCCACTATTCGCTTGAAGGTAACCGGTTGATGTTCTCGGCTCTTGAGGAAGACCGGAACCTGGCCGTTCTGACGGCCATCAGGAAAAGCCTGGAAGCCGTGCCGGATAGTTTGCCGCTCAAGCTGCTGTCGCGCGATGAGCAACTGGCCTATTGGCTGAACCTTTATAATGTCACGGTGATCGAACAGATTGCGGCCATCTATCCTGAAACGCGCCTGAAGCGCCACTATGCTGGCAGCAACTCGATCTGGGACCGGAAGCTCTTGAAGGTTGCTGGCGTACCGCTATCGCTCAACGATATCCACCATAAGATCCTGGTGCCCAAATACCGGAATCCGCTTGTTATGTATGGACTGTTCCAGGGCTTTGCCGGTGGGCCCAACATTCGGCCTGAGGCCTATGAGGGCCCGAGCGTTATGGCGCAGCTCACGGACAATGCCGAAGAATTCGTGAATTCGAACCGGGGCATGCATCGGCGCGACCGCTTGATGAAAGTCTCGCACCTTTATGAGGTCAATCGCGATCTGTTTCCCAACTGGGACGTGGACCTGCGGCGGCACCTGCGGCGCTATGCGGATGATGTCTACCAGGAGCGGATCAAATCAGCCTCGCGGTTCGCACCCAGCATCACCAACTATGCCATTGCCGATATCTATAACGGCTACAAGGGGCGTGGGACGTCCGTCAGTACCAATCCGGCGGCGCTTTTAGGCGCCATCCGCTCCGCGGGTGACGACGGGACGTCAGCCGAAGGCCACTTTGGCCCTACGTCATACGTCGCCAATGATGGAGCCGTGTTCGCGGCCGGTGTCACGCCCTACCTTCAGGGGCAGAGCCAGTATGGTGGCCGGTTCCCGATCCATGTCGTTGAGTATTTGAAGACAATCGAGGAACGCCGGCGGACCGGTAAGGAAGGCGAGGTCAGCGTGGAGGAGATTGACACTTCCTCACCTGAATGATGATTGCCCGAAGGCTGTCCAGCCACATTCAGCTTGGCATAAAAAAGGCCCCTCCCGGATTACCGGGGGGGCCTTCGCGTTGTTGCCTGCAGGCTGAAGCTTACTGCAGTGCCCACTCAAGAGGCAGAACGATCTTCATGTCGGTCTGGCCTTCTGGCAGGGCAGGAAGCGGGTTCAGCTTTGCCACCAGTTTCGGGATCTCGCGGTCAAGGACATCCTGGCCGGTAGCTTCGATCACTTCGTGGGCGGTGATGGTGCCGTCTGCGGCGATAATCAGGCGCACCTTGGCCCGGCCTTCGATTTCGCGCATCAGAGCGGCGCGAGGGTAGCTCTGGTTCTGGGCCACTGCGCGCAGGAGAGCTGTTTTCCAGCTTTTCATCGTGTCAGCCGCAGTTGCCTGGGAGCTAACGGCGATCAGAGT
>JBNKYQ010000081.1:0-11430 GCA_050300975.1 Kordiimonas sp. | reverse complement strand
CCGAATGCATGATACTCGAGCTGACGCTCAAGATCACCCAGAAGGCTCGATGCCCCGAAGCGGAACAGGTCAGGCGACAGCCAGTCGCGGCCCAGCTCTTCCTTGATCAGCGTCAGGTAAGCCACAGCATCCTTGGCGGTCTTGATACCGCCTGCGGGCTTGTAGCCTACCTTGATGCCGGTCGCGGCCTGGAAGTCACGGATCTGGCGGATCATCACCAGGCTGACCGGGAGGGTCGCGTTCACGCCTTCCATGCCGGTGGAGGTTTTGATGAAATCTGACCCCGCCATCATGGCGGTCATGGACGCCTTGGCCACCTGCGTCAGGTTGCCGTGTTCGCCGGTCGCCAGAATGGTTTTCATCAACGCCGGGCCACAGGCAGCCTTGAAGGCTTTCACCTCATTATACAGCGCCTGCCAGTTGCCCGTCAGCACATGGGCGCGGGTGACGACGATATCGATCTCGTTGGCCCCGGCTTCAACCGACCTGCGGATTTCCTCCAGCCGGGTTTCCATAGGCGCCAGACCCGCCGGGAAACCGGTGGAAACCGCCGCGATCGGCACGCTGCCCTTCAGCGTCTCATTGGCTTCAGCGACCATTGAATGGTAAACGCACACGGCGCCTGTGGTGAGGCCCATGTCTTCCATGCCGAATTTGGCGAGGATATCCCGGCGCACCGGGTTCCGTGCCTTCAGGCACAAGCGGCGTACGCGACCCGGTGTGTCGTCGCCCGCCAGCGTCGTCAGGTCGATACAGCTAACGGCTTTAAGCATGAAAGCGATTTGGCTGTCTTTTTTTACAGCCCGGCGTCCGCCCAGAGAGGCGGTACGGCGCTCCACCGCACTTTTGTTGACACGAATACCGTCCAGCCAGTCGGCGTGGAAGCTCGTGCCCTGATTAACAAGAGGCTCAGGTGTCATTGCTCGTTCCGAATTTTAAAAAGTCCGTGCTCTTTAAGCCAATTCCTGACCCTAGGGTCAAGATTTCTTTTCTAGTCCGCCGGCTTATTTTTGATGAAGCCAGCCAGATATAGCATGATTGCGGCGATCACATAACCGACAGCCAACCGGTGAGGCAAGACTTCCAGGCCGCCCATTTCCGGAATTGCCCACGGCAGATACATCTCTGACGTTGGCATCACCGAATGGATCACACCGAATTCCGTGAAGATGGCCGCTGCCAGCGCGGCCCCCGCCGCCCGCACCATCTTGCGGTCGATGATCCAGACAATCAGCGCGCCCCACAGAAGGCTGGTGAGGATATAGCCGCGCGCCATGGCGCCCAGCATCAGATAGCCCTGCATCCAGTCGGAACTGATGGCGTCGCCCGCTGTTGTGGCCACACGGCCATACAGGTCAGATACCTTGGTGTGCGCGTAATTCAGGATTGCGGGCACGGTGGCGAACAGAAGCGCCGGCGCATGCCGCACATCACCACCAGAAAACGCAAGGCGCAGAATATCGCAGGCCACCACGACAAGGATCGGCTTCAGCACAGCTTCCGGGATCATCTGCGACGCCAGCGCGATCACACCAAGGAAGCCGCCTACAGTAATCACGCCAGCCGCGCCAAGCGCATAACCCGTGCGTGCGCCCATCCGCTTATATGTGGCGTGGCCGAAATAAGGCGTGGTTTGTACCACCCCGCCAAACAGCGCGCTGATGGCCGTGGCAGCAGCGTCAAGCCGCACCACCTTGCCGGCGTCGAAATCATCGCCCGTGATGCGGGCGCCTGCGGTTACATTCACCGCGCTCGCAGCGATCAACAGCGCGAATGGGAACACAATACCCAGGTAATTGGTCGCATCACCAAAGATCGCCATGGCGCCGCCCAGTGTGGGAACCGGAAGCGCAGGCACAAGGTCAGGCATGGACTTGACCACATAGCCGTCACCCGCACCGCCGAACGCCAGGATATAATAAAGCACCGTGGCCGCCACGATGGCCAGGATAGCACCCGGCATGTTGAACGGCAGGCGGTGCCCCGCGATCAGCGCGAAGCCCATGATCACCAGGGAAACGATACCCACTTCCGGGAGGGCAAACACGCCCAGCAGCGCCTCAGCCCCCAGCCATACGGTGGCGATACCCGCCATGGCGCCCACCAGCGCCATCTGCGGCAGCTGGTGCTGCATCGCGCGCCCGAAGAAGGACAGGCAGAATTTGATCACCGCCATCCAGAAGGTACAGGCCATGCCCAGAACCCACGCCTTGTCAGCCGCCGCGTCCACGCCCAGTGTGTCTACATTTGCCGCATATGTTGGGCCAATGATGAAGAAGCACATGCCAAACACGGACGGCAGGTCAAGGCCAAGCGGAATGCTTGTAAGGGCTTCGTTACCCGTGGCTTCACGGGTCTTTTTCGTCAGCCAGAAGAAAGCCAGGTTACCCACCAAGATGCCGGTGATTGCCCCCGGGATGATCTTGCCGAACATATATTCCGCCGGATAGCCGAACGCGCCCATCAGCACACCCGCCAGCACGAACATATTCACCACCACATCAAGGAAAAACGCCACACCTGCGTTCGTATCTGCCGCCAGCTGCGACGACGGTGCCGCAACACCGGCCAGCATCTTGTTGGTTTCAGCCATAGCCCCCAAACTTCCCTTTTAAATACACTTCATTGCCCTGATGGGCCCCTCCCCTTTCGGGGGCTTATTTGAACGAGGTGCGCTTCCGTTCAGGAATACGCCTTTCGTCCTCAAAAACCCGCAGCCGTTCCTCCAGTTCCCACTGCAGCTGCGCTTTTTCGCTTGTTTTTAGAAACGCCGCGCATTCTGCCCCGGCTTGCACGCCCGTTTCCACATCTTTTTTGCAGGCTTCCGATTGCCACAGGCTGTCGCCCGGCAAGAAGCTGTAGGTGAGCGAGTTACGCGCACTATGCCGAAGCTCGAAATACGGTACGCGGTGCTCACTATAAAGCCGCATATATTCATGCGTCAGGTCGGTGCGCGACACGCCCTCGTCGTCTGTCGACAGCGCGTAGGGAACTTGCATGTCCCGGTACAGCACCAGCGGATGATCTTTGCCCTTGACGCCCAAAATCGTGTCGTTTGACGTCAGGTTGATCTCAACCATGATGCCTTCATCTGCCATCTTCTTCAGAAGGCCTTCGGAGTCGCGCTCATAGTTCACCGCAATGCCATGGCCGATGCGTTTGGCATGGCCGATCTCGATCGCGTCGCGGATATGGAAGGTCAGTTGTTTGGGGCGCACCAGCCCCATGGTCAGCTCACCCGCGTGCAGGGACACGTTCCGTGGCCCAAGATTTGAGTAGAGATGATCGATCATCCGCATATGAAGGCGATAGTCCCGAAGCGCGATGCGGCCGTCCTCTGGTGCCACCAGGTTCATGCCCAGCACCATGGGCTCGTCCTTCATCAGGGCCCAGCCCAGAATGAACTGGCCGTATACCATGGCGGGTTCAAGTTCCCGGATCACCTGGTGCAGCAGACGGATTTTCACACCGCAGCCCGCGTCCGCGTTAGCTGTGCCACATCTCAGAAGCTGGTCCTTCCTTGCCATTGCCGCCGCGATCTGGGTGCGCGCGGACGCCACCAGCGTCGGCATGGCCTGCCCGAACGGGCCGGACATCAGTGTCTGATAGTCAGCAGCCAGGTCACCCGACAGCTGGACACCTGAGAGAAGCGGGAACAGTTCCGGCAGGATGATGGTCTCCATCAGCTCTAGATACTGGATATTCTGCCGCCCTGCCCTTGAGGCGACGTTGGCGAGCTGGTCCCCCAGCCGCTTCGGCGACACGTTGATTCGGGCGAAGGTGGCGAAAAAGTCATTGTGGCCGGACCAGTTGAGCGTCGGCACATAAGACCGGTTCGACATTGAATTGATCAGCTCGCGGCGGTGATCTTCATTGGCCTGCGCTTCCGCTGCCGTCAGCCAGCCGGAAGCGGCACAGCTGTCCTTCACCTTGAATTTGAGGGCCGGTACAGTCATGTCGGCGCACAGGCCGTCAGCCGCCGCCCATTCAAGCCAGCTTTCGGCATAGATTGCGCCGCGCAGATGGGTGTGGATATCACCGCCCTTTGGGAAGGCTTCCATAAATTGTCGCAAACGACCGTTTTCTGCAGCCCACGCGAGCGCCGACCCGGCCATGCGCGCCTTGACCGCGCGCTGGTCATCACCCTGTGCGCCTGCGGGCGCCCCTGCAACCATCAACAGGCAAGCAACAAGGCCACCCTTCAGTAGGCGAACCGCTTGATCTGAAAGGGATAATTTCCCGTGCCGCATTTTTTCCTCCCCAAAGGCTTGCTCAAAACCGAACTACTCAATAGGCTCGCCGAAACTTTATCCCAATCCGGGACCAAAGAACATAGGGCACCCCAGCGTTAAGGTAGTCAGGCCATGGCCAAGCTGTATTTTTACTATTCCGCGATGAACGCGGGCAAATCCACAACCCTTCTGCAAAGCAGCTTCAACTACCGGGAACGCGGCATGAACACCATGCTGTTCACCGCCGCCATCGACGACCGTTTCGGCGAATGCATCATCGCCTCACGCATTGGTCTCCAGTCGGAAGCATTCATATTCGACACGAATCTTGACCTCTTTGTCAAGATTACAAACCAGCTGAATGAAGCGCCGCTGCACTGCATTCTGGTGGATGAGGCACAGTTCCTGACCAAGGCCCAGGTTTTCCAGCTTGCGAGCGTGGCCGACAGGCTGGGTATCCCGGTGCTGTGCTATGGGCTGCGCACCGATTTCCAGGCCAACCTGTTTGAAGGCAGCCAGTGGCTTCTGGCCATCGCCGATGAGCTGCATGAGCTGAAGACCATCTGCAAATGTGGCGCGAAAGCCACGATGAACCTACGGGTGGATGAAAAGGGCAACGCGGTCAGGGAAGGTGCGTCGATCGAGATCGGCGGAAACGACCGTTACCTGGCGCTCTGCCGCAAGCATTTCCACGAAAAACTGCGGGGTCCGCAGCTTTAAGATAACCCATAGTTGTAGCTGCTAGACACGGCTCCTGGCTCGCAACATCGCGCATACCTTTAAACTATGGTTCTACAAAAGCCAAAATGCGTGGTCTCAAAAGCCTAATAATAATCTTATCAATTGCAATTTCTGACTAATAGGTCAGGACTGCTGCGTCTTTTTTGTCACACAATGGTAATATAGTTTCATCAGATACCTCTAATCCTGACTTTTCGTTACCCCCCTGCTGCCACCATCGGTTTTACTGCTTTCGTGAGGTCGAAATCACATAAAAATATCGGCCTCATGCCCGGGGAGGAAACATAGATCGCCAAGCCTGCGTCAGGCTTGCTTACGTTGCCGTCCCCGGTTCTTAGAGGAACATATAAGGGAGATGAGGCAATGACACACTCACTTGCCACCATGCGAAAGCTCCAGCTACTTGCTGGCTGTGCTGCTGTCGCGGTAACATTTGCTACACCGACAATCGCCCAAGACACGGCAGTCGATGAATTTGAAGAAGTAGTCGTAACCGGTTCGCGCATCCGCCAGAACCCACTTGAGGCCACCAATCCGGTCCAGGTTCTTTCGGCTGCAGACATTGATGCGTCCGGCCAGGTTTCCGTTGCAGACTTCCTGCAGCGCCTGCCAATCGCCGGTTCGGCCATTAACCGCACCAACAACTCCTCCGGTAACCTTGGCTTCCCGCCAGACGGTTCCGGTATCGGCGCTGGTGCTTCCCAGATCGACCTTCGCTACCTGACGTCCAAGCGCGTTCTCGTACTTGTTGACGGCAAGCGCTGGATCCGCGGCTCATCCGCATCTGGCGTTTCGGGTGCAGTTGACCTGAACACCATTCCAACCGGCATCATCCAGTCGATCGAAGTCCTGCAGGACGGCGCATCGACCATTTATGGTTCCGACGCCATCGCGGGCGTGGTCAACATCAAGACCCGCACCGACTATGAAGGCTTCCGTGCGAGCGCCTACTATGGCCAATTCGACGAAGGTGACGGCGAGAGCCAGGAATATGACGTTTCCTGGGGTGCCTCATCCGACCGCAGCCGCGTTCTTCTGGACGTAAGCTACACCAAGCAGGGCAGCGTTGAAGCCGCTGACCGCGAGCTGACCGCCTACGCACTGCCGTTTGAGAATCTGGGCGCATCCTCTGGTACGCCGCAGGGTCGTTTCGTGTTCAACAACGACTTCGGTTCGATCACACCAAACGATGGCGCGGGCCCGGTCCCGAACTTCGACCCAGCTGATCCAACCGGCGCGAATTCGGATTATCACGCCTTCACGCTGCAGGACCGCTTCAACTATTCGCCTTACAACAAGGTGATGACGCCAAGCGAGCGCGTGAACATCTTTGCCAAGGCAGAGTATGACGTAACCGACAGCATCACGCTGCGCACCACGGCGGCCTACAACAACCGTCGCAGTGTCAGCCAAGCAGCGCCAGAGCCGCTCTTCTTCGGTGCTGATGCCGGTGCAGGCTACTGGATGGACAATATCGTGGTTCCTGTGGACCACCCATACAACCCATTCGGTATCGAGCTGAACCCAACCACCTTCGCTTTCGGCGGCCGTCGTCCGCTTGAGGCTGGCCCACGTATCTTCACGCAAAACGTTGATACCTGGTATGTGTCCTCCACGCTTGACGGCGACTTCGACGCCGGTGGCCGCACCTGGTACTGGGATGTGAACGCAACCTGGTCACAAAGCCAGGCCAACCAGGTGAAGAACGGTGCCTTCAACGCTCGCAAGATCAGCGAAGCACTGGGTGATCCAGACGCATGTGCCGCGCTTCCAGGCTGTGTGCCTCTGAACATCTTCGGTGGTCAGGGCCCAGACGGCCAGGGCACCATCACGCAAGCCATGCTGGACTATATCACCTTCACTCAGAAGGATGAGAGCCGCCAGAAACTTCTGGACATCTCTGCAAACCTCGCGGGTGAAATTGTAGACCTGCCTGCTGGCCCACTTGGCGTGGCCCTGGGCTGGAACTACCGTGAAGAAACCGGCCGTTTCATTCCTGACAATGTTGTGTCCTCCGGCGAGACTGCAGGCGTTCCTGCAAGCCCGACCGCTGGTTACATCCACGTGAAGGAATTCTACGGCGAGATGAACGTACCGCTGATCGCTGACAAGGAGTTCGCCAAGAACATCAGCCTGAGCGGTGCCTTCCGGTCTTCCGACTATAACACGTCGGGCAGCAACACGGTATTCAAGGTTGGCGCTGTTTGGCAGGTTAATGACGACCTGACCTTCCGCGGCAACTGGTCTGAAGGCTTCCGTGCGCCAAACATTGGTGAACTCTATAACACGGGTTCGCGCTTCGACAGCACGATCACCGACCCATGTAGCACTGGCGGCGGCACAGCCCAGCACCCGAACTGTTCGGCGCTTGGCGTTCCGGCTGATCTGGTTCAGATCAACCCGCAAATCAGCGTAACCACGGGCGGTAACCCTGACCTGACCCCTGAAACAGCAAAAACCTGGACGGCTGGCTTTACCTTCAGCCCATCCGGCCTTGCTGACAGCATGGGTCTTGAAGGCATCACCTTTGAAGCCAACTACTATGACATCTCCATGTCCAACGTGATCCAGGCACCAAACGCCTCTGAAGTTCTTCAGGGCTGTGTCGAGACGCTGGCTGATGTCTTCTGTAATGCGGTAACCCGTACGGCCAACGGCCAGGTAACCCGTATCGCGGGCGTTCTGACCAACATCGCAGGCATTGATACCAATGGCTTCGACTGGTCGATCAGTGCCGAGACGGTTCCTGCTGACTGGGGTCAACTGCGCTTCAAGTGGGTGAACAGCCACCTGTTCAGCTTCGAAGAGTCTGTACCTAACGCCACGGGCGGCATCGACGTGATCGATCGTGCCGGCACGGAGCTGGGCTCTCCTGAGCGTGCCTACATCAAGTTCAAGTCTTCTGTGTTCCTTGACTGGACCAAAGACCAGTGGACTGTTGGCGCGACCTTCCGTTACCTCGACAGCGTTGAAGAAGCATGTGGTGGCCTGATCGGCGACTTCGGCTTCACGCAATACTGCTCGAACGGCGCGGACGGCAACACGCTGGGCAGCACCTTCTACACTGACCTGCAGGTTACCTACCGCCCAGAGTGGTGGGACGGCGAAACTGCCATTACCCTCGGCATTCAGAACCTCCTGGACCAGGATCCTCCATTCTGCTCCACGTGTGACCTGAACAACTTCGACGGTACTGTGCACGCAACGCCTGGCCGCTACTTCTACGGTCAGATCAGCTTCAAAATGTAAGCTGACGGTATAGCCAAACAAAAAGGCGTCACCCTTCGGGGTGGCGCCTTTCTTTATTTTTTCAATGAAGCGGGTATTTCAGACCCCGCCCTGTTCCCTGAGGCGGGCGGTGCCCCTACCCCCTCTAGGCGTTGTAGCCGAGGATCGATTTGACCTCGAGGAAATCTGCGAAGGCATGATCACCCCACTCGCGGCCATTGCCGGATTGCTTGTAGCCACCAAAGGGTGCTGAGATATCGCCGGCGGCGCCGTTGATATAAACCATTCCGGTACGCATGCGTGCCGCCACCTTGCGAGCACGCTCCACATCCGCGGAATAGACAGCGCCAGACAGGCCATAGATGCTGTCGTTTGCGATCCGGACGGCGTCCTCTTCCGTCTCATAACCCATGATCGCGAGCACGGGGCCAAAGACTTCCTCGCGCGCGATGGTCATCTCAGGGGTCACGTCCGCGAACACGGTGGGCTTGACGAAAAAGCCCTCAGGGCAGCCGTCAGGGCGGCCCGGACCACCCACCACAAGGCGCGCGCCCTCATCGATCGCTTCCTGCATCATGACGCCGACTTTCTCGAACTGCTGGCCGTGGGCGATCGGGCCCATTGTGGTTTCTTCCTTGGTTGGGTCGCCGGTGACCACGCTTGATGCCGCCTGGTGCGCGATCGCCGCCGCTTCGTCCATCCGGTCAGCTGGCACCAGCATGCGCGACAGCAGCGTGCAGGTCTGGCCCGTGTTGCGCATGGCAGACAGGGTCTCGCGCGCTACAACCTCTTCAAGGTTGGCGTCATCGAGGATGATATTGGCAGACTTGCCGCCCAGTTCCTGCGCCACACGCTTGATGGTGGGCGCCGATGCCGCCTGAACCGCGGCCCCCATGCGGGTGGAGCCGGTGACGGACATCATGTCGATGCCCGGATGGGCAGACATGGCCTCGCCCACTGCAGGGCCTTCGCCGTACACCAGGTTATAAACGCCCTTCGGCACGCCGGCGGCGTCCATGATTTCTGTGAACAGCTGCGCGCTATAGGGCGCCACTTCGCTTGGCTTCAGCACCATGGTGCAGCCGGTTGCGATGGCTGGCGCCACCTTGCAGGTGATCTGGTTGATCGGCCAGTTCCAAGGCGTGATCATGCCAACAACCCCGATGGGTTCTTTGGCGATGCGGGTTGGGCCGCGGTCCTCATGGAATTCGTACTTCTCAAGCACCTTGGCGGCGGTGATCAGGTGACCAAGGCCTGATGGCGCGTGCGCGCGTTCCGCCAGTGTCTTGGGCGCACCCATCTCCAGCGTGATGATCTCGGCCATCTCGGCCATGCGCTTCTTGTATTCCGCGATGATGGCGTTCAGAAGCTCCAGGCGTTCTTCCCGGCTTGTGAAGGCAAATGTTTCAAAGGCATCGCGCGCAGCAGCGACAGCCTTGTCCACGTCGGCGGCGCTACCTAGCACCATTTCACCCGACTTCTGCGCAGTCGCCGGATTGATGAGGTCCCGTGTCTTGAATTCTGTGGGGTCGACCCACTCACCGCCGATATAATGTTTGTATAGCTGTCGCATGTCGCATCTCCCTCATCGAAACTTTGATTCAACTGAAGGATAGATGGGCGCGCGGGGAAGTCAAACAACCCTATAGGGGTATATTAAAATGGACTCTTGCCACTACGCCCCGCCATCTTCTTGAGGAACATCTTGCGCCAGCGGTTCGGCATCCAGCGAGCCAAGCGGTCCGCCCAGCGGGCGTCCTTGCCCACAAGGATGCGATATTCGCCCCTGTCGACACCACCCAAAATGATGGCAGCCGCCTGATCGGGCGTGGTGATGGCCATTTTCTGGAAGCGCTTCTGCGTTTCGCCTTCAGGGATGTCGCCATCAACGCTGTGCAGATGCTTGCCGTGGCGCACGATGTTGGTATCTACCCCGCCCGGATGCACCGAATGTATCTGCACACCCGTGCCCTGAAGCTCATAAAAGAGGCTTTCATTAAAGCCCTTAACCGCATGCTTGGCCGCGCAGTAAGCCGACTGGCCTGGTACACCGATCAGACCAAACAGGCTGGAGATATTGACAATATGGCCATGGCCACGCTCAAGCATGCCAGGCAGGGCCGCCTTGGTGCCATACACGACGCCGTAGAAATTGATATTCATCACCCACTCAAGGTCGGTGTAGGTCATCTTCTCAACCGTGTCAGAAAGCGAAACACCAGCGTTATTGAAGATGATATCAATATTGCCCATTTTGGCTTCGGCGTCCGCCACCGCGGCCTCAACCGCCCCGCGGCTTTCGACATCCAGCGGGCAGCTGAACACATTTATCTGCTGCTCTTTGAGTTCTTTCTCGGCTTCCAGCAGGCCGTCCCGGTTCACATCCGTCAAGTAAAGCGTGGTGCCGCGCTTGGCCAGCGCGCGCGCGAGCGCCAGGCCGATGCCGGATGCAGCCCCGGTAATGAAAGCCGTTTCAAGTTTGGCCATGATCAATTCCCCCAGTGGTGTTCAAAAAAGGCAGCGATATCACCGATGGCCCGCTTGCCCTCGGGTACAAGACCCGCCTGCATATGCCAAACATGATGCATCTTGGGCCATACGTCCAGATGGACACTGCTACCTGCCGAGAGGGCCTTTTCATGGAAGCGCGTGCTGTCGGACAGCAGGATTTCTTCAGACCCCACCTGTACCAGCGCAGGCGGCAGGCCGGCCTGGTCACCAAACAGCGGCGATGGGCGCGGGTCATCGGGCGCCAGCTCGCCACTATAGACCTGCCCGGCCACCTGAATGCCGTCCGCGTCCAGCATGACTTCCTTGTCCTTGTTGGCGCGCACACTGTCGCCCGAACCGGTCACATCCAGCCAGGGTGAAATCAGCGAAAGCGCCACAGGCATCACCCGGCCGCTGTCGCGGATGGCGTGGGTTGTGGCAAGCGTCAGGCCGCCACCGGCGCTATCGCCACCCATTGTGATGGGCACGCCCGGGTTTTCCGCCTTGATATAATCATAGGCCGCCAGCGCGTCCTCAATGGCCGCCGGGCACCGGTGCTTGGGCGCCAGCCGGTAACTGATGTTGAACACCAGGTAGCCGGCGCGGGCGAACAACAGCCCCATGATCCAGTGGGTGTCCTTGGACAGCAGGCGGAAACCGCCGCCGTGTACGTACAGCACCACCGGGAACGGCCCCTGGCGCACCGACGGCCGGTAAATGTCGAGGGTGTGCTCGACCG
>JBNKYQ010000080.1:0-11498 GCA_050300975.1 Kordiimonas sp. | reverse complement strand
CCGATGAAGGCCTTGGCGTTTTCAACAATCTGAGCTTCGTCGAAGCTTGCTTTGCCTACGCCGCCGTGCACGATACCGGCTTTTTCAACGCGGTATTCAACCTGGCCGGCTTTGGCAGCTTCAACAGCGCCTTTAACGTCAGGTGTAACAGTGCCCAGCTTCGGGTTCGGCATCAGACCTTTAGGACCGAGGACTTTACCCAGGCGACCAACAACAGCCATCATGTCGGGCGTTGCGATCACACGGTCGAAGTTCATGTTGCCCTTCTGGATGTCTTCCATCAGGTCTTCTGCGCCAACGATGTCTGCGCCAGCTGCTTTTGCTTCATCAGCTTTCGCATCGCGCGCAAATACAGCAACACGCATCGTCTTGCCCGTGCCGTGTGGCAGGGATACGACGCCGCGAACCATCTGGTCAGCGTGACGTGGGTCAACGCCGAGGTTCATGGCAACTTCGATTGTTTCGTCGAATTTCACTTTGGAGCGAGCTTTCAGCTCGGCAACAGCTTCTTCAACGGAGTAAAGCTTTTCGCGGTCGATACCGTCGAGAGCTTTTTGCATACGCTTAGCAGTTTTCGCCATCTGATTAGCCCTCTACCTTGAAACCCATGGACCGAGCAGAACCTTCGATGATCAGCATTGCTGCTTCGATATCGTTGGCGCTCAGGTCAACCATTTTCGCTTCCGCGATTTCACGAACCTGGTCTTTGGTTACCGTCCCGGCAACCGCACGGCCTGGCTCTTTACCGCCGGACTTAAGGCCAGCAGCTTTCTTCAGGAAGTAGCTTGCTGGTGGGGTCTTGATTTCAAACGTAAAGCTTTTGTCAGCAAAAACCGTGATGATGGTCGGGCAAGGCTGGCCTGGTTCCATCTTCTGGGTCTTGGCGTTGAACGCTTTACAGAATTCCATAATGTTGATGCCACGCTGACCAAGTGCCGGGCCGATTGGAGGCGACGGGTTTGCTTGACCTGCAGGCACCTGAAGCTTCAGATAGCCAGAAATCTTCTTTGCCATTTCATTTCCCTTTCAAAAACAACATGGGGCCTCAGGCCCCGTTAGGGTGCGCGGTGCGGCTAATGGCTGGCCTTCCGCGCGGTTCATCCGGGGCAAATGCCCCGAGATCCTTATGAAACTTTTTCGACCTGGGTGTATTCCAGCTCAACCGGCGTCGCCCGACCAAAGATCGATACAGACACCTTGAGGCGCGCCTTGTCCTCGTCCACGTCTTCAACAGTACCGTTGAAGGAAGCGAACGGACCGTCGGTCACGCGTACTTCTTCGCCGATCTCGTAAACGATATTCGGACGTGGGCGCTCAACACCTTCCTCAACCTGGTTGAGGATACGAGCGGCCTCTGCATCCGAAATCGGCGACGGCCGACCTTGAGGACCGAGGAAACCCGTAACCTTCGCGTGGCCGTTGGCCAGGTGGTACGTGTCGTCTGTCAGGACCATCTTGATCAGCACATAGCCCGGGAAGAATTTCTTCTCGGACGTCACTTTTTTGCCCTTGCGGACCTCAATAACCTCTTCGGTCGGAACGATCACTTCGTCCACGAGCGCGTCCAGGCCTTGCTGAACCGCTTGCTCTTTAATGGCCTCAGCGACTTTCTTCTCGAAACCCGAATAGGCGTGAATGATATACCAACGAGACTTGCTCACATTAACCTCCAAGACCCAGCAGGTATTGCACACCAGCGTTCAACATAAAGTCCACGCCAAGGAAGAACACAGCCATGATCACAACCATAATAAACACCATAAGAGAGGTGATTCCCGCCTCTTTCGGCGTCGGCCAGGTCACTTTGGACCCTTCCTGCTTCACCTGACGGACAAATTCGCCCGGGCTGGTCTTCGCCATTGTGTGTCCTTTTTTCTAGCTCACAAGCCCGCGCTCGATTTCCATAAAGCGCAGGCTTTTCAAAACCTTATCAATTCAGCACTCAAAAGCAGCTGTTCGCTTTTCTGGCTTGGCAGGGGCGGAGAGACTCGAACTCCCGACACCCGGTTTTGGAGACCGGTGCTCTACCAACTGAGCTACGCCCCTAAAGCCATTTAACTTCATATGAGGGGTGCGGTGTAGCGTCCGAGGGCCAACCATGCAAGTGTTTTTTTTCTATTCTGAAAAATTGATGTAACTCATGACCAGATATAGAGTTTTTCCACGCCCTCCTGAGGGCGACCCGCCGCGGCCCCAGCGACACCCTTTGCCCTTCGACCTGCAAAATTTTCGAAAAAATCAGCCACAATCCTGGACATATTTGGAAAGCCTGCGAGCTGATTTCTCGCCTCAAAAAGTCAGCCTACTCAGAAGAACCAGCGGAAGAACCAGTGAAGCGGGCGCGGCATCTTTTTGTTATGCCAGTGGTTGCGCAGGTACCAGAACCAGACCTTGTATTTGATTTCCTCTTCAATCGGCCCGAAGATCGGATCCATCAGGTCAGGCGGCAGTCGCTTGTTCTCCCGCCGTCTCGCCATGTCTCTCGCGCGCTGCCTGCGCCTTAGCCGTCTCGTCATGGTTGCCTACCCAAAACCCGTTCAATCGACTGGTGCCGCGCTCGGCACCCACACACTATACAGTGCTGCCCCTGTCGGTCAAACCTGGGCACCCCACCCTGCCCGCCTGAATGGCGCTCGCAAACAAAAAAGGGCCAGCCCGTTTGGGCCAGCCCTTCTCTTAACTTTGTGCCGCCCCTATGCGGGGCAACCACCGCAGTTACGCGATGATTTTAGCTACTACGCCGGCGCCAACGGTACGGCCACCTTCGCGGATTGCGAAGCGGAGACCTTCGTCCATGGCGATCGGAGCGATCAGCTCAACAGTCAGGTTCACGTTGTCACCAGGCATAACCATTTCGGTGCCTTCTGGCAGTTCAACGTTACCGGTCACGTCAGTTGTACGGAAGTAGAACTGTGGACGGTAGTTCGCGAAGAACGGCGTGTGACGACCACCTTCCTCTTTGGTGAGGATGTAAGTCTCTGCAGTGAACTTGGTGTGTGGCGTGATCGAGCCAACGTGTGCCAGAACCTGGCCACGCTCAACTTCGTCACGGCCAACGCCGCGAAGCAGTGCACCGATGTTGTCGCCCGCACGACCTTCGTCCAGAAGCTTACGGAACATTTCAACGCCCGTAACAGTCGTCTTCTGAGTGTCGCGGATACCAACGATCTCGATCTCTTCACCAACTTTCACGATGCCGCGCTCAACACGACCAGTACATACAGTACCGCGACCGGAGATGGAGAATACGTCCTCAACAGGCATCAGGAATGCACCGTCAACAGCACGCTCTGGCTGTGGGATGTAGTCGTCAACGGCTTTCATCAGCTCAAGGATCTTGTCCTTGCCGATGTTGTCGTCACGGCCTTCGAGAGCTGCAAGAGCAGAACCAGCTACGATCGGAATATCGTCGCCTGGGAATTCATACTCAGACAGAAGCTCACGGATTTCCATCTCAACAAGCTCGAGGAGCTCTTCGTCGTCAACCTGGTCAACTTTGTTCATGAACACAACAAGCGCTGGTACACCAACCTGACGAGCAAGCAGGATGTGCTCGCGTGTCTGTGGCATTGGACCATCTGCTGCGTTAACAACCAGGATTGCGCCGTCCATCTGGGCAGCACCGGTGATCATGTTCTTCACATAGTCAGCGTGACCTGGGCAGTCAACGTGCGCATAGTGACGTGCTTCAGTCTCATACTCAACGTGTGCAGTAGAGATCGTGATACCACGCTCACGCTCCTCAGGAGCCTTGTCAATGTTCGCGAAGTCTACAGCAGCACCGCCGTATGCTTCAGCCAGAACTTTCGTGATCGCAGCTGTCAACGTCGTCTTACCATGGTCAACGTGACCAATCGTACCGATGTTGCAGTGCGGCTTATTACGTTCAAACTTTTCTTTAGCCATCTCAAATTACCTTTCTATCGGCCCTTGATTTACCAAGGGATCCATAGCTTTTTGGTTCTTCTTGTTTATTAACCGGCAAGCTTGGCTTTGATTTCCTCAGCCACGTTTGCAGGAACTTCATCGTAATGGTCGAACTGCATGGAGAACTGTGCACGACCTTGTGAGAAGGAGCGGAGCTCGTTCACGTAGCCGAACATGTTCGCCAGAGGAACCATTGCGTTGATTACAGTAGCCGGACCGCGGGTTTCGGAACCCTGGATCTGACCGCGGCGCTTGTTAAGGTCGCCAATTACGTCGCCCATATACTCTTCAGGCGTAACAACTTCAACCTTCATCATCGGCTCGAGCAGTTTAATGCCGGCTTTGGACGCTGCATCACGCATTGCGCCGCGACCTGCAATCTCGAACGCGAGAACGCTGGAGTCTACATCGTGGTACGCACCGTCGATCAGGCGTACGGAGAAGTCGATGATCGGGAAGCCAATGAGAGCACCAGCTTCTGCGATGTCGTGAACACCTTTCTCAACACCAGGGATGTATTCGCGAGGAATGTTACCACCCTTGATCTCGTCGGTGAACGTAATGCCGGAGCCACGCTCGCCTGGAGTCACAACCATCTTCACGCGACCGAACTGACCGGAACCACCGGACTGTTTCTTGTGCGTGTAGTCAATTTCAACTTCTTTAGCGAAGCTCTCGCGGTATGACACCTGAGGCGCACCCACGTTACACTCAACTTTGAATTCGCGACGCATACGGTCAACGATGATGTCGAGGTGGAGTTCGCCCATGCCGGCGATCACAGTCTGACCGGATTCTTCATCGGAAGAAACGCGGAAGGATGGATCTTCAGCTGCCAGACGGTTCAGAGCGATGCCCATTTTCTCCTGGTCTGCTTTCGACTTAGGCTCAACAGCCACTTCGATTACAGGATCAGGGAATTCCATGCGCTCCAGGATAACCTGGCTGTTGTTGGCACACAGGGTGTCACCAGTCGTGGTCGTTTTCAGGCCAGCGATAGCAACGATGTCGCCTGCGCGAGCTTCTTTGATGTCTTCTCGGCTGTTGGCGTGCATTTCCAGCATCCGGCCGACTTTTTCTTTCTTGCCCTTCACGGAGTTGGTTACTTGCGTACCAGCTTCGAGAACACCGGAGTAGATGCGGCAGAAAGTCAGGGTACCAACGAATGGGTCGTTCATGATCTTGAACGCGAGAGCCGAGAATGGCTGCTCGTCGTCAGATTTACGAACGATTTCTTTTTCGTGGTCGTCAGCGTCTACACCGCGGATTGCTTCAACGTCGGTTGGAGCAGGCATATAGTCGACAACAGCATCCAGAAGCGGCTGAACGCCTTTGTTCTTGAACGCAGTACCGTTGAGAACAGGAACGAACAGGCCCTTGATGGTACCTTTACGGATAGCGCCTTTCAGCTCTTCCTCGGTCAGCTCTTCGCCTTCCAGGTACTTTTCCATCAGCTCTTCATCAGCTTCTACAGCCGTCTCGATCATTTCCATGCGAGCAGCTTCAGCGTCGTCCTTCAGTTCATCACGAATGTCTACATATTCGTAAGAAGCGCCAAGGTCTTCACCTTTCCACAGTACTTCCTTGAACTTGATCAGGTCGATCAGGCCTTCGTATTCAGCTTCTGCGCCGATTGGCAGCTGAACAACGAGAGCTTTAGCGCCCAGGCGGTCTTTGATCATGCCCACGCAACGGTCGAAGTTCGCACCCATGCGGTCCATCTTGTTGACGAAGCACATACGTGGAACACCGTATTTGTCAGCCTGGCGCCATACAGTCTCGGACTGGGGCTCAACGCCTGCAACCGAGTCAAATACAGCTACGGCACCATCGAGTACACGCAAGCTACGCTCAACTTCAATGGTGAAGTCAACGTGACCTGGGGTGTCGATGATGTTGATGCGGTGATCGTTCCAGAAGCAAGTCGTTGCAGCGGAGGTAATCGTGATACCGCGCTCCTGCTCTTGCTCCATCCAGTCCATAGTCGCGCCGCCATCGTGCACTTCGCCGATTTTGTGGCTACGGCCTGTATAATAAAGGATACGTTCAGTAGTCGTCGTTTTACCAGCATCGATGTGTGCCATGATGCCGATGTTACGATAACGATTAAGTGGCGTTCTGCGTGCCATGGAACCTGTTCCTTACTTAATAACTTGTTACCAACGGTAGTGCGAGAAGGCTTTGTTAGCCTCAGCCATCTTGTGCGTGTCTTCACGCTTCTTGACGGCGNCACCCCGGTTGTTAGCTGCGTCCAACAGTTCGCCGGACAGACGGCCAACCATGGTGGTTTCGTTACGCTTGCGAGCGGCAATGATGAGCCAGCGAATAGCCAGCGCCTGCGCGCGCTCGGAGCGAACCTCAACAGGAACCTGGTAAGTCGCACCACCAACACGGCGGGAGCGAACCTCAATAGCAGGCTTCACATTGTCCAGAGCTTCGTGGAAGAGAGCCAGGGCGTCAGTTTTTGCGCGCTCTTCGATTGCTTCGAAGGCACCGTAAACGATACGCTCTGCTACGGACTTCTTACCATCCAGCATCAGGCTGTTCATGAATTTGGTCAGTACGACATCACCGAACTTTGGATCAGGAAGTACTTCGCGTTTTTCTGCGCTATGACGACGAGACATGCGTTAAATCCTTCTCTAATCTTACTTCGGACGTTTCGTGCCGTATTTGGAACGGCTCTGACGACGATCTGCAACGCCCTGGGTATCGAGCACACCACGGAGAGTGTGGTAGCGAACACCAGGCAAGTCTTTCACACGACCACCACGGATCAGAACAACAGAGTGTTCCTGAAGGTTGTGACCTTCACCCGGGATGTAAGAAGTAACCTCGAAACCGTTCGAAAGACGAACACGAGCAACCTTACGGAGTGCCGAGTTAGGCTTCTTAGGGGTCGTGGTATAAACACGAGTACATACGCCACGTTTTTGTGGGCATGCTTCCAGCGCTGGCACCTTATTGTGCACTGGCTTCGCTTTGCGCGGCTTCCGCACTAGCTGTTGAATGGTAGGCATCTTAATTCCTTGCCGTTTTTCTCTGTCACCATTACCGAATGACCCCTTTTGCATGCAGCAAAAACGCCTGCATCGTGAACCGCTTGGTTCCGACGAGGCCATTCATGATAATTCAAACTCTGTTTTCCTAGGCCAGAAAACCCCAGCGTTTAGCCTGTTTGGGCTACCACCTGAGCTCTGGCGAGGTGCGCTATCTATACCGAAAAGGGCCTGAGGTCAACGAAAAAAGGGGGGTGGTAAGGAAATGCTAAGATTCTAGGGATTATCGCATTTTTCTTGCGATGGATCAGGCATTTCCGTCAGGCTGCACCCCGCCCCACGACGGTAGAGATACACAAAGCCGTATCCACCGTCCAGATTATGTCGGAGGCGCGTCGGCAAAAGCCTCCAAATGCGCGAGTCCCTGATCGCCGGCACCAGGAGTTTTGGCGCCGGATGTGCCTTGGACACAAGCGGCCAGTTTTCAGCTCTTGCCTGCTCAAGCAGATGCGGGGTTCGCGCGGGGTCAACGAACACCAGCTCCCCTGCTTGAGCCTCTGCAACTGAAGCCTTGTCCCCTGCCCCGCTCCACTTTAGCAGGATCGTCGCCCGCCGGATGGTTTCCGCGTCGGCATGGACAGGCGCGTCAGCAGCATCAGTCCAGGCAGCAAACTGTTCGACCCCGAAGATATAATTCCTGTTCTCGATATAGAGCGCCGCCAGATTCAGGCCGACAGCTGCCATCAGCACAAGGCCAACAGCCTTTTGGCGTCCGACACGGCAAAGCGCTGAAAACGCCACAGCAAGGGATGGCAACACCGCGAGTGCGGTGACCAGGAAGTAGCGCGGATTGAGCGGCAGCAACGTCGTGGCCGCACCGACCACCACAAACCAGGTTGCGGCAAGCCCAAGCCACAGGCCAGCTACCCGCCTCACTTGTGGACTACCCACTGCGCCCTTCCGGTTCCTCAGGAAATACCAGGCAAGAACGGGGATCGCCACCCAGAACAGGATAGTGAATTCCTGGTTGAGAAGGATTACCAGAAGGGGGTCGACAACAGGGTGCACAATCACATTCCCCGCCAGATCAATTGTACGGTCGATGGTGCTGTCATGATGGCTGGAGATGTTCAAGCGGTAGAGCGGATCGCCGGTCATGATGGTCAGGTAAAGTATCTCCTGCAGCCACATGGCAAAGAAGCCGCCCGCCATAATCCAGTATTGCCGCCGCTCAATCACCGCCCCCATCAGGAACAGCAGGCCATAATAAACCAGAAGGAAAGCCGTGGTTTCCCGGGTCAGGAAGCCAAAAGCCGCAAGACCCCCTGCCCCCAGCAGCCACCACAGGCGCTTCTCCCGCTCGCCCGCAATCAGGAAACACTGAAAGGACGCGACAACAAAAAGCGCCTCGATCACATCCACGGACGCCACGCTGGCGCTGCTGACCAACACGGGAAGCGTCACCAGAAGCGGGGCTATCATGAGCATCGCCTTTTGGCCTGCCATGCGCCAGACCGCATATATCAGGAGCGCCACAAGGCAAAGGCTATAGAGAAGGCTTGGCAGGATCAGCGCAAACTCGCTACCGCCGAACGCCAGGAACGAAAGAGCCACAGGAATGGTGATGGTAAAGCGAATGGTGCCATGCCCGCCCACATAGGGAAAATCTTCTATCCAGCCGTATGCTCCACGGGCATAAGTGGCATCGTCCGACGCCAGAAAGCCAACCCAGGTCACGGCCACCACCCCGAGGAAGACCGCAAGGATGATAAGGATGGAAGAGCGTAAGGACAGGCGGCTAATCACCCAGGTCTCCCTTGTAATGAGCGAAAACGAAGGCCCGGCTGATCAGGAAGGAACAACCAATCACGATGATATCGACGCCGATCTTGGCAACAAGCGGCGGGAACGTCAGCATCTGCACGGCAAGATACAGAAGTGCTGTCGCAAGCCCCATATTGAAACCAAGCAACAACCCATACCTGACAGCCTGGTGTGCGCCAGCATGTGCATGGGCACCCGCGAAGGTATAATATTTGTGCAGCAGGAAGCCTGTGCCCGCGCCAACAAGTTTGGCTGCTACATTGGCCCACAGATACTGGCCGGTCGCCAGATAGGTGATCAGCACAAAGGTAAGATAGTCCGAACCATAGATAACCGGCCCGACGAGAATGTAGCGCGCGGCCTGGCCAAAAACGCTTTTACCCGCTGCGCGATTGGCCCTGTCCTCGCTCATGCCTGATCAGGCCCTTTGCGGCGCCGTGCCGACAGGCTCTGCAGCGGCTGCCGCGGAGTGTTCGAGACATCATAGCTTAGGAAAAACAGTACCAGCTGGAAGCCAAGAATGATCGGCAGCACCGCAACCATCACCGTGCCGGTGGTAGCCGCCACTCCTTCAGCGATAGACTGCTGCCATTTCACAAGGCCAAAGACCCCGCCAAACGCCATCAGCAAAAGCCCGAAAACGAGATTGAGCGACGCCAGATTGAAGTCACGGAAAAAGTAGGAATAAACCATGCGCCGGATGGTGCCGCGAATATTGCCCCATAGGAAAGGACCAGCAATCCTGCTGATTTTCAGCCCGCTTTCTTCGTCCCCATAGACGGCCTCCATCGGGACGTCGGTGACCACAGCCCGGTGATCGCCCAGCATGATCAGCATATCGGTTTCAAAGAAATAACGCTTGCCCAGCTTGTCCAGCTCAATCCGGGACAGAACTTCCCGGTGGATCGCCGTATAGCCATTGGTGGGATCAAACAGGTTCCAGTAGCCACTTGAAAGCTTGGTCATAAAAGACAGCACGGCGTTGCCGAACAACCGTACCTTGGGCATCTGCCGAACCGAATAGAAAGACTGAAAGCGGTTGCCCTTGGTATAGTCCGCCGTGCCGTCTTCAAGCGGACGGATCAGCCCCGGTAGTTCGTCGGGGTCCATCTGGCCGTCGCCATCCATCTTCACAACAATATCGGCGCCGGCCTCTAGAGCGGCCTTATAGCCCGTTACCACGGCCCCTCCCACCCCTTGATTCATCGCGTGCTTCAGCACCGTCACGCGGGGATCCGTGCAATTCGCTTCGACAAAGGTGCCGCTCTGTTCCGGGCAGGCATCATCAACGACGAATATCTGCTGGCATGCAGGCCCGATCGCGTCGATAACCTCTAGGATGTGCCGTTTGACATTGTAGCACGGAATAACAACGGCGACTGTCTGGCTGTCCACTGGCCTCTCCCCAAGCCTTTCAAGCGTTTATCCATTAGTATCTGCGACCGGCACAGGCTTCAAGTCCCGATGAATAGGACCCGATACAAAAAAAGGCCCGCCGATATCGGCAGGCCTTTCCTTGATTTCTTTTGAGGAAGCTTATGCTTCGCCGCCCTCTTGTGGCGCCGTTTCTTCCGCACCCGTTGCAGCAGCAAACTCTGCTTCCGCAACAGACATTGGATCAGCTGCTTCTTCCTGTGCAGCCGCCGCGATCTTGTCGCGATTGTGCGCTTCGTGACGCAGGCGGTTCATCACAGAACCGGTACCAGCTGGGATCAGGCGACCAACAATCACGTTTTCCTTCAGGCCAACGAGACGGTCTTTCTTACCTGCAACAGACGCTTCGGTCAGGACGCGGGTCGTTTCCTGGAACGACGCGGCAGAGATGAAGCTGCGGGTCTGCAGGCTTGCCTTGGTGATACCAAGAAGGATCGGGTGACCTTTGGCAGGCAGTTTGCCCTGAGCCTCAAGCTTCGCGTTCTGTTCTTCGAACTCCTCGCGGTCAACCTGTTCGCCCAGCAGCATCGTGCTGTCGCCAGAGGATGTGATTTCGATCTTCTGCAGCATCTGGCGAACGATCACCTCGATGTGCTTGTCGTTGATCTTCACACCCTGCAGGCGGTAAACGTCCTGCACTTCTTTCACCAGATAGTTGGCCAGCGCCTCAACACCCATAACATGCAGAATGTCGTGTGGTGCAGGGTTACCGTCGATCAGGTACTCACCCTTCTGGATGAAGTCGCCTTCCTGAACGGCAATGTGCTTGCCTTTTGGTACCAGGTATTCAACTGGCTCGCCATCATCCTCACGTGGACGGATCGAGATGCGGCGCTTGTTCTTGTAGTCGCGGCCGAATTCAACAATACCGTCGATCTCAGCGATGATCGCGTGGTCCTTCGGACGGCGGGCTTCAAAGAGCTCAGCCACCCGTGGCAGACCACCGGTAATGTCTTTGGTTTTCGCAGCTTCACGCGGGATACGGGCGATTACGTCACCAGCCTGTACGTGCTTGCCGTCCTCAACAGAGAGAATGGCATCCACAGACAGGAAGTAGCGTGCTTCCGTACCGTTGGCGAGTTCGACAACTTCGTCGTTCTCGTTACGGAGCGTGATGCGTGGACGCAGGTCAGCACCCTTCGGCGCGGAACGCCAGTCGGTCACAACCTTCGATGCGATACCCGTGCCTTCGTCGACGATTTCCTTCACGGAAACGCCTTCGATCAGGTCAACCAGGCGGACCGTACCGGTTTGCTCGGTGATGATCGGAACGGTGTATGGGTCCCACTCAGCGAGTTTCTCGCCTTTAACAAC